>NZ_JQLU01000005.1:0-303761 GCF_000744375.1 Carnobacterium gallinarum DSM 4847
CCTTGGCAAGGTGATGTTCTACCACTGAACTACTTTCGCATGGTTATTTTGTTTATTTATTTTAAAAAAATGGTGCCGGCTAAAGGAGTTGAACCCTCGACCCTCTGATTACAAATCAGATGCTCTACCAACTGAGCTAAGCCGGCTAAAAATTTTAATGGTGCGGGTGAAGGGACTTGAACCCCCACGTCTTGCGACGCTAGATCCTAAATCTAGTGCGTCTGCCAATTCCGCCACACCCGCAAATATGGCAGTTAACTGCTCATTTTAAAATGAATAGTTATGAGACATGCTGGGCTCGAACCAGCGACCCTCTGATTAAAAGTCAGATGCTCTACCAACTGAGCTAATGTCTCATGGTGGGGGTTAACGGGTTCGAACGCTGACCCTCTGCTTGTAAGGCAGATGCTCTCCCAGCTGAGCTAAACCCAAAATAAATGTTTTTATAAATAAATGAATCAATCTCGCGTGGCAACGTCCTACCCTCACAGGGGGAAACCCCCAACTACTCTCGGCGCTGAAAAGCTTAACTGCTGTGTTCGGCATGGGAACAGGTGTATCCTTCTCGCTATCGCCACCACACTTTTTTTCCGCCAACTTACGTTGCGACTCTTCGGCTGTTTCTTTCACTTTGCTCCTCATGTACATTAGTACATTCCGATGCTCGCTCAGTTACATCCTCGATTCACTTGCAATTTGTTGAAAAAATGCTTTGCTGATTCATTATTTAATTGAAAGAAATTGTTCTCTCAAAACTGGTACTGTATTAAAGTAAGTTGTTCTGTTGCCTTCTTCACCGTTTCTTTCTTGGTTAAGTCCTCGACCGATTAGTATTGGTCCGCTCCATACATCGCTGTACTTCCACTTCCAACCTATCTACCTGATCATCTCTCAGGGGTCTTACTTGCCGAAGCAATGGGAAATCTCATCTCGAGGGGGGCTTCACGCTTAGATGCTTTCAGCGTTTATCCCTTCCACACATAGCTACCCAGCGATGCTCCTGGCGGAACAACTGGTACACCAGCGGTGTGTCCATCCCGGTCCTCTCGTACTAAGGACAGCTCCTCTCAAATTTCCTGCGCCCGCGACGGATAGGGACCGAACTGTCTCACGACGTTCTGAACCCAGCTCGCGTACCGCTTTAATGGGCGAACAGCCCAACCCTTGGGACCGACTACAGCCCCAGGATGCGATGAGCCGACATCGAGGTGCCAAACCTCCCCGTCGATGTGGACTCTTGGGGGAGATAAGCCTGTTATCCCCAGGGTAGCTTTTATCCGTTGAGCGATGGCCCTTCCATGCGGAACCACCGGATCACTAAGCCCGACTTTCGTCCCTGCTCGACTTGTAGGTCTCGCAGTCAAGCTCCCTTCTGCCTTTACACTCTACGAATGATTTCCAACCATTCTGAGGGAACCTTTGGGCGCCTCCGTTACTCTTTAGGAGGCGACCGCCCCAGTCAAACTGCCCGTCTGACACTGTCTCCCGCCACGATCAGTGGCGAGGGTTAGAGTGGTCATACAGCAAGGGTAGTATCCCACCAATGCCTCCATCAAAACTGGCGTCCTGATTTCTATGGCTCCTACCTATCCTGTACAAGCTGTACAAACACTCAATATCAAACTGCAGTAAAGCTCCATGGGGTCTTTCCGTCCTGTCGCGGGTAACCTGCATCTTCACAGGTACTATAATTTCACCGAGTCTCTCGTTGAGACAGTGCCCAGATCGTTACGCCTTTCGTGCGGGTCGGAACTTACCCGACAAGGAATTTCGCTACCTTAGGACCGTTATAGTTACGGCCGCCGTTTACTGGGGCTTCAATTCTGAGCTTCGCCGAAGCTAACCCATCCTCTTAACCTTCCAGCACCGGGCAGGCGTCAGCCCCTATACGTCATCTTACGATTTTGCAGAGACCTGTGTTTTTGATAAACAGTCGCCTGGGCCTATTCACTGCGGCTGACCAATTGGTCAGCACCCCTTCTCCCGAAGTTACGGGGTCATTTTGCCGAGTTCCTTAACGAGAGTTCTCTCGCACACCTTAGGATACTCTCCTCGACTACCTGTGTCGGTTTGCGGTACGGGCAATTTCTTTCTAACTAGAAGCTTTTCTTGGCAGTGTGACATCAGAAACTTCGGTACTTAAATTTCCCTCCCCATCACAACTTGTCCTTATAGTCGCAAGCATTTAACTCACGTCAAGACTTGTTGCTTAGACGCGCATATCCATCAGCGCGCTTTTCTTAGCCTACTGCGTCCCTCCATTGTTCAAACAAAAGAAACTGGTACAGGAATATCAACCTGTTGTCCATCGCCTACGCCTATCGGCCTCGGCTTAGGTCCCGACTAACCCTGGGAGGACGAGCCTTCCCCAGGAAACCTTAGTCATACGGTGGACGGGATTCTCACCCGTCTTTCGCTACTCATACCGGCATTCTCACTTCTAAGCGCTCCACCAGTCCTCACGGTCTAGCTTCGACGCCCTTAGAACGCTCTCCTACCATAGAACCAATGGTTCTATCCACAGCTTCGGTGTACTATTTAGCCCCGGTAAATTTTCGGCGCAGGGTCACTCGACTAGTGAGCTATTACGCACTCTTTAAATGATGGCTGCTTCTGAGCCAACATCCTAGTTGTCTAAGCAACCCCACATCCTTTTCCACTTAATAGTAACTTTGGGACCTTAGCTGGTGGTCTGGGCTGTTTCCCTTTCGACTACGGATCTTATCACTCGCAGTCTGACTCCCGGATATAAATCAATGGCATTCGGAGTTTATCTGAATTCGGTAACCCTAGAAGGGCCCCTAGTCCAAACAGTGGCTCTACCTCCATGATTCTTAATTCCGAGGCTAGCCCTAAAGCTATTTCGGAGAGAACCAGCTATCTCCAAGTTCGATTGGAATTTCTCCGCTACCCACACCTCATCCCCGCATTTTTCAACATACGTGGGTTCGGTCCTCCAGTGCGTATTACCGCACCTTCAACCTGGACATGGGTAGGTCACTTGGTTTCGGGTCTACGACCACATACTCATTCGCCCTATTCAGACTCGCTTTCGCTACGGCTCCGTCTTCTCAACTTAACCTCGCATGTAATCGTAACTCGCCGGTTCATTCTACAAAAGGCACGCTATCACCCATTAACGGGCTCTAACTATTTGTAAGCACACGGTTTCAGGTACTCTTTCACTCCCCTTCCGGGGTTCTTTTCACCTTTCCCTCACGGTACTGGTTCACTATCGGTCACTAAGGAGTATTTAGCCTTGCGGGATGGTCCCCGCGGATTCCGACGGAATTTCTCGTGTTCCGCCGTACTCAGGATACACAACAGAGTGAACTTTGTTTCAAATACGGGGCTTTTACCCTCTTCGGCAGACCTTTCCAGGTCATTTCTTCTACAAAACTCATTTATGACTCTTAATGTCGTGTCCTACAACCCCAACAAGCAAGCTTGTTGGTTTGGGCTCTTCCCGTTTCGCTCGCCGCTACTCAGGGAATCGAATTTTCTTTCTCTTCCTGCAGGTACTTAGATGTTTCAGTTCTCTGCGTCTACCTCTACTAGCCTATGTATTCAGCTAGCAGTAACATTCTATAAAAAATGCTGGGTTCCCCCATTCGGAAATCTTTGGATCAAAGCTTACTTACAGCTCCCCAAAGCATATCGGAGTTAGTCCCGTCCTTCATCGGCTCTTAGTGCCAAGGCATCCACCGTGCGCCCTTATTAACTTAACCTTATTTGTTGGTACTGCTTCAGTCTTCATCGTCTTGTTCTTTCATTCACTTCTTACGTACGTTAGTACGCTTCGAGGCTCATTGCAGTTCAATCCTAGAATTCTGTTGCATTCCTGCACAAATAGTTTATGTGGAAGGTTTTATTGCTAAAACAATCCTGTTAGTTAATGTTTATTCATTATCTTACGATAAGAACTAATTAAAAAACTCATTTAAAACGCGGTGTTTCTCGGTTTCTTACTTAACTTACTTTTTTAATACAGTATCCAGTTTTCAAAGAACAAGTTTCTATCTTGAGAAGTTAGACCTCTCAAAACTGAACAAAATAAAGACGAATGTGTTGGGTTCCGTTAATTCCTTAGAAAGGAGGTGATCCAGCCGCACCTTCCGATACGGCTACCTTGTTACGACTTCACCCCAATTATCTATCCCACCTTAGACGGCTGGCTCCTAAAAGGTTACCTCACCGGCTTCGGGTGTTACAAACTCTCGTGGTGTGACGGGCGGTGTGTACAAGACCCGGGAACGTATTCACCGCGGCGTTCTGATCCGCGATTACTAGCGATTCCGGCTTCATGTAGGCGAGTTGCAGCCTACAATCCGAACTGAGAATGGCTTTAAGAGATTAGCTTGGCCTCGCGACCTTGCGACTCGTTGTACCATCCATTGTAGCACGTGTGTAGCCCAGGTCATAAGGGGCATGATGATTTGACGTCATCCCCACCTTCCTCCGGTTTGTCACCGGCAGTCTTGCTAGAGTGCCCAACTGAATGCTGGCAACTAACAATAAGGGTTGCGCTCGTTGCGGGACTTAACCCAACATCTCACGACACGAGCTGACGACAACCATGCACCACCTGTCACTTTGTCCCCGAAGGGAAAGTTCTGTCTCCAGAATGGTCAAAGGATGTCAAGACCTGGTAAGGTTCTTCGCGTTGCTTCGAATTAAACCACATGCTCCACCGCTTGTGCGGGTCCCCGTCAATTCCTTTGAGTTTCAACCTTGCGGTCGTACTCCCCAGGCGGAGTGCTTAATGCGTTAGCTGCAGCACTGAAGGGCGGAAACCCTCCAACACTTAGCACTCATCGTTTACGGCGTGGACTACCAGGGTATCTAATCCTGTTTGCTCCCCACGCTTTCGAGCCTCAGCGTCAGTTACAGACCAGAGAGTCGCCTTCGCCACTGGTGTTCCTCCACATATCTACGCATTTCACCGCTACACGTGGAATTCCACTCTCCTCTTCTGCACTCAAGTTCTCCAGTTTCCAATGACCCTCCCCGGTTGAGCCGGGGGCTTTCACATCAGACTTAAAGAACCGCCTGCGCTCGCTTTACGCCCAATAAATCCGGACAACGCTTGCCACCTACGTATTACCGCGGCTGCTGGCACGTAGTTAGCCGTGGCTTTCTGGTTAAATACCGTCAGGGGATGAGCAGTTACTCTCATCCTTATTCTTCTTTAACAACAGAGTTTTACGATCCGAAAACCTTCTTCACTCACGCGGCGTTGCTCCGTCAGACTTTCGTCCATTGCGGAAGATTCCCTACTGCTGCCTCCCGTAGGAGTCTGGGCCGTGTCTCAGTCCCAGTGTGGCCGATCACCCTCTCAGGTCGGCTACGTATCATTGCCTTGGTGAGCCATTACCTCACCAACTAGCTAATACGCCGCGGGTCCATCCATAAGTGGTAGCCGAAGCCACCTTTCCTTCAAGAATCATGCGATTCCTGAAACTATGCGGTATTAGCATCCGTTTCCGAATGTTATCCCCCTCTTATGGGCAGGTTACCCACGTGTTACTCACCCGTCCGCCACTCACTTGGTTAGAAAGCAAGCTTTCCAACTTCGTGCGTTCGACTTGCATGTATTAGGCACGCCGCCAGCGTTCGTCCTGAGCCAGGATCAAACTCTCATATAAAAGTATGATTAAGACCGAAGTCTTATGCTCATTATTTTGACTTGCTAGCGAATATTTATTCACTTTTTTGTTTGTTCGCTTCAACCTTGTTGAAGCTCCCTACACATTTGGTTCGTCTTACTTTGTTCAGTTTTCAAAGGTCTAATTTGTTTCGTTTGTTGTTTTGACAACTTCTAAATATTAACACGTGGTCAATTCGTTGTCAACAACTTTTTCAAACTTTTTTTGAATATTTGTTAATCAGATGAATATTTATTCATCTGCGTCACCCGTTTATTCAAGGCGACTCCAAAATATTATCACATAAGCTGACTTGTTGTCAACACTTAATTTAAAAAGTTTTTCAATTGTTTTGTAAGAGTTAGTCGCTCTTAACGACATCAACTACTATACCAAGTTTCTATATATTGGTCAATAGAAAAATGTTATTTTTATACATTTTTTTTACAATCCGTACATTAATTCTTTACACAACTATATCAATTCGCTTTTCTTTCAAAAAACTCTCATATTCTTTCTAAAAATCACAATGATTGTTCGTTTTTATTTATACAAATATTCATAGAGATTAAAGTCTGAAATTTGCTCTCCAGCATCATGATTATAAATTGTCTTCAAAAAATTAAAGTTCGCCTTCTTGTACATCTGATTTAGCGGTTCATTACTTGCTAAACAATCCAAACGAATTCCTGTTTTTTGATTTACTTTCCCGTATTCTTTAATCCGTTCTAACATGTCCAGTGCAATTCCTTTACCAGCAAATTCTCGAACTAAATTTAAACGATGTAAATAGAAATAGGCTTCACTATCCTCTGTTCCCCATAACTCTTGATCCCATTCACTTTGATTTTGCCACAAAATAAACATTCCCACTGGTTTATTTTCTAATGTACAGTAAAAAACTTCCCCTTTTTCAATTGCATTTGCAGTATTATGATTGTCTTTTCCTTCAAGAATTCCATTCCATTGTTTTGAACCTATTGATTTTAGCCATTTAGCCGTATCTGTCAGCATTCCTTCTATTAACTGTAATTCTTCTAGTTTTGCTTGATGTAATTTGATTTTGTTCTCCATTATCTCATCTCCATATTTTAAATTCTTCTATAATAAAACAAAAAACACCCTAAACCTTCCAAAAGAAACACATGCCAATAAGAGCATGAATTCTTTTGGTTGGATTTAGGGTATTTATTTACAATGAATTATAGGCGTTCATTAAGCTCTTTTGCTAACTCTTCAAAGCCAGGTTTGCCTAGTAGAGCAAACATATTTTTCTTATACGCTTCAACTCCTGGTTGATCAAATGGATTCACACCATTTAAATAGCCAGAAATTCCAACTGCGATTTCAAAGAAATACATCAAATAACCTAAAGTATATGCATCTGTTTCAGGAATAGTTACCAATAAGTTTGGTACTTCTCCATCTGTATGAGCTAATAACGTTCCTTGGAAAGCTTTTGTGTTTACAAAATCAATTTCTTTCCCTTGTAAATAACCTAAACCATCTAAGTCTGCTTCAGTTACTGGAATTTTAATATCATGACGCGCTTTATCTACTTTAATTACTGTTTCAAAGATATTACGTCGTCCTTCTTGAATATATTGACCCAATGAATGCAAATCTGTAGAGAAGTTTGCACTTGATGGGTAAATTCCTTTTTGATCTTTCCCTTCAGACTCGCCGAATAATTGTTTCCACCATTCAGAGAAGTATTGTAGGCTTGGTTCATAGTTAATTAATAATTCAGTTACTTTTCCTTTACGGTATAAAGCATTACGTACTGCTGCATACTGATAAGCCTCATTTTCTTCTAGTTTATCACTAGAATAAGCCTCACTTGCATCAGCTGCACCTTTCATTAGAGCATCGATATCTGCTCCACTTGCTGCGATTGGCAGCAATCCAACTGGTGTTAAAACAGAGAAACGTCCGCCAACATCATCAGGAATAATAAATGATTCATAACCTTCAGCATTAGCTTCATTTTTCAACGCGCCTTGTGCTTTATCAGTTGTTGCATAGATACGTTTTTTAGCTTCGTCTACACCATATTTTTTAACTAATAATTCTTTAAATACACGGAAGGCAATAGCTGGCTCTGTTGTTGTTCCAGATTTTGAAATGATATTAACTGAGAAATCACGCTCTCCGATAACTTCAATTAAATCATGTAAATAGCTTGAACTAATACTATTTCCAGCGAAAAAGATTTGTGGAGCTTTACGATCTTCTTTACCTAATAAATTATAGAACGAGTGATTTAAGAAATCCAATGCAGCTTTAGCACCTAGATATGAACCACCAATTCCGATAACAATTAAAATCTCAGAATCAGATTGGATTTTTTTAGCTGCTGCTTTAATTCGTGCAAATTCGTCTTTGTCATAATTTTTTGGTAAGTCAATCCAACCAAGAAAATCATTTCCTTGACCTGTTCCCTTACGTAACATATCGTCGGCTGTTGTTACTTGTTGTTGTAGATAAGCGACTTCATGTGGTTGTAAAAATTGGTCAATCTTTGAATAATCAAACTGAATGTGTGGCATTGCAAACCCTCCGAATAGTAATTTTTTGTAAAAATTTTAACTCGTTACTTCTTCTCTACTTTATTAGTTTTCCATGAAAATTGCAAGAAAAAACAGCAATTCTTTTCAGAAATTGCTGCTTTAAAAATATATTGATTAAAATTGTGGTACTCCGGAAATTTCCCAAGTAGCTAGTGCTCCACGAATCTCCTCTGTACGCTGCCATGATAAGATGTCATGATTAGGAAGTTTAAGGAGACTTTCTAAATCAGTCAGACTCTCCGTTAGCTCAAATACAAATAGGGGAATACGTGTTTCTTCAACAACTGCATTGGTTAATTCAAATAAATTTAATGAAGAGACATCAATGGTTAACTTATGTTTTAAGTCTTCTAAAATACTAGCAAGTCCAGTTCTATCTTCTACTATTTTTGCTGCTGGAAAGGTGAAGTTATTCGCTTCTCCAGATTTATTTGACACTAAAAATACTGATTTCCCATTTTCATCCATTGTCATAATTGTTCCAGCAACCCATTGTTTCTCTGTCATTTTTGTATACACCCCACACTATAATTTTGAAATATTTACATTCTGTATCATAACATATTTTTTTAAAATTAAAAGATGTTCTCTCAAAAATTCTTAATTCTGCCTTTTTTTCTCATCAGACTTCGCTTCTTCAATCCATTTAGGCATCATTTGACGTAATGACTCAAAGCCTAATTTTGCTGCTTTATCTGGACGGTTTTTTCTTTTTTTATAATGATACTGAATCACTGATTTTTGCTCTAATGAACGCATGGATAAACTTATTTTTTTGGTATACTCATCAATATCAATTACCATTACTTTAATTTCTTCACCAACTTGCAAGACTTCGTTCAAATTTTTTACAAATCCATGCTTACATTCAGAGATGTGAACAAGACCTTGTGTGTCTTTATCTAATGAAACAAAAGCACCGTAGGGTTGAATTCCGGTTACCTTGCCTTTTACAGTCATACCAATTTTATAGTTCATTTTTTCACCTCAGCTTTCCTAATCCATTCATTAACTATTCTCTCCACCATTATACCATCACTTTTTTACAAATGGTTATTTTTTATTTCTAACTTTAAATATTAATAATAAAATGAACTCCCAACTTTATTCGTTATTTTTTTGTGAAAAGCCTTTCTTTAAAGTATAATAAAAATAGATTGGCAATTTAATGAAAAGGATGTGGCGCTATGCAAGCAAATTTTGATAAGATCATTAATCGTAAAGGAACTAATTCAGTCAAATGGGACACTTTAAAGAACAATGTTAGTTCCAAGGATATTTTACCTATGTGGATTGCTGATATGGATTTTGAAACGCCAAAACCAATTCTTTCTGCTATTAAAAAAAATCTAGATGATTGCCCTGTTTTGGGTTACAGCAATCCAAGTGATTCTTTATTAGAAGCAATTATTGATTGGCAAGCAACTCATCATCAGCTAAATCTAACGAAAGATGAAATTTTATTTTCACCTGGTGTCGTTCCTAGTCTTGCCTTAATAATTACTGCATTAACCAATGCTGACGATGCCGTACTGATTCATGATCCGGTTTATGGACCATTTACAAATATGATTACCTTAAATCAACGTAAATTAATTCGCTCGGATTTAAGTATTCATGATAAGCAGTTTAAAATGGACTTTACAGATATTGAAGAAAAAATCATTGCTGAAAATGTGAAACTTTTTATCTTATGTAATCCGCACAATCCTGGTGGACGTGTTTGGACTCCAGCTGAATTAAAACAACTCGCGACAATTTGTCAAAAACATCAAGTTTTGATTATTAGCGATGAAATTCACGGAGATTTAGTTTATGCACCACACGAGTTTACCTCTTTAGCTACACTTGATCCAAGTTATCGAAAATTCGTTATTACATTAACCGCTGCAACAAAGACATTTAATATGGCAGGAATTAAAAATTCAATGATTTTTGTTCAGGATTCAGCTTTACGAACTAAAATTAGCAATGAGCAACATAAAAGTGAGCAAAATGGCATTAACACACTAGGCTATGTAGCAACTGAAGCTGCATATGTCCATGGAGAAGTCTGGCTTGAAGAATTATTGGAGTATCTTGCGGAAAATTTATCCTTAGTCACCGATTTCTTTACTAAAGAATTGCCACAAATAAAATTTTTAACACCTGAAGCAACTTATTTAATTTGGTTTGATTGTTCTTCATTAGGTTTAAGTGACGAGGAGTTAACACATTATCTAGTTTCAGTTGGTGGATTAGAGTTAAGTCCAGGAATTAGCTTTGGACCTGCTGGAAGTCAGTTTATGCGCATGAATATTGCTACACCAAGAGAGACGCTTCGTGAAGGATTACGTCGTCTCAATAATTGCTTTTGTCAAAATTCCTAAACAAAAAGCGAGTAGTTCAATTAAGCTAAATGGCCTAATTAGAATACTCGCTTTTTTAATTTATTTTTTTAATTCAGCTTCTGCCAATAATAAACATCCAGTAATACCAGCATTATCACCTAATCCTGGAGCGACGATATACTCTTCTAACGATGGAACTGCAACATAACCGGCCATTAATTTTTCAAATTCTTTCCGGATCAATGGATAAAGTTGTTCTTGCTTCATAACTCCTCCACCTAATACAATTCGTTCTGGACTTAAAATAAGGGTATAGTTCACTAATGCTTGAGCTAAATAATAGGCTTCCATCTCCCAAACATGCGCTTGATCTGCAAGTTCATGTCCTTTTTTACCATAACGCCCTTCAATAGCTGGTCCAGCTGCAATTCCCTCTAAGCAATTTCCATGATAAGGACAAAAGCCTTTATATGTTTCATCGGGATGAAGACGAACTAATAAATGTCCCATTTCTGGATGCCCATATCCTTCAAGTAATTTACCATTAATAACAGCTCCCCCACCAACTCCAGTTCCAACTGTTAAATAAATACAACTTTCTAAACCTTGTGCTGCACCCTTTTTTAATTCACCTAGTGCTGCAGCGTTTACATCTGTTGTCCAACCAACAGGTATTGGATAACGTTCCTTAACAGCACCTAAAAAGTTATAATTTGTCCATGCTACTTTTGGTGTTGTTGTAACGTAACCATAGGTATTCGATTTTTTATTTACATCAATCGGACCAAATGATCCAATCCCAATAGAAGTTAATTCAAATTGATCAAAAAACTCAAATACTTTTGCTAAAGTTTCTTCTGGAGTTGTTGTAGGTAGACTAACACGTTCTTTAATTTCAAAGTTCTCATCACTAACTGCACAAACAAATTTCGTTCCGCCAGCTTCAATTGCACCATACATCATCGTTTTAAATTCCTTTCTACTTACCTTTTATTTTCTTTCTTATTGTAGCATAAATTGAATACGATTTGATTGCGTTTTCAGAAAAAATAAAAATCTGTGCATACTGCTGAATTATTCCTACTATTTATGTAAATTAAGATAAAATAAAAAACACTTTTAGTTATTAATATAACCAAAAGTGTTTTTCTAATTAGATTAATCAGCAATTTCAATTGTTTCAATGCGAACGCCATGCACAGGTTTATCTTGCGCTCCACGTTTAACATTTTGAATATCATAAACAATGTCCATGCCTTCAATAACTTGACCGAAAACACTGTGACGGAAATCTAACCAAGGAGTTCCACCTTTTTCAGCATATGCTTCAATTACTTCTTTAGGATAACCGGAACCTTCTAATTGATCTAGCATATTCTTTGGTACTTCTGTATTTGATACAATAAAGAATTGGCTACCATTTGTATTAGGACCAGCATTCGCCATTGATAAAGCTCCATTTAGATTGAAGGCTTCTTTTGAAAATTCATCATTAAACGAATCGCCCCAAAGACTTTCGCCCCCCATACCTGTTCCAGTAGGATCGCCACCTTGAATCATGAAATCTGGAATTACACGGTGGAAGATGATACCATCATAATAACCTTTTGCAGCTAAACCTAAAAAGTTTTCTACTGTTTTTGGTGCTACTTCAGGGAAAAGTTTAATTTTAATATCTCCCATTGTTGTTTTCATTGTTACTAACTTTTCGTTTGGTGCTACTTCTGTTGTTAATTGTGAAAATTGAGTCATTTCAACAGTCCTCCTAATATTTTTGCATTTTTCTACTTTACTATCATAACTAAAACTGTTAGGATTTGCCAACTTTTTTATTTTTATTTCTTAAATCATAAAAAAATAAATCTATTTAGTGAAGTTTGAACGGTATTCGTGCTATGATAGAAGTAACAAATCTTAAGTTTTCCTAAAGGTGGCGGTTTAAATGATTTTATTTTCTAATTTCCCTTTAATTGCAGCTTTAATTGCAATTATATTTTCACAATTTATTAAAGTTCCAGTAGCCTTTTTGTTTAGAAAAAAAACTACTTGGGCACTTTCAGTTTCTACTGGTGGGATGCCTAGTTCCCATTCAGCTGGTGTAACAGCTTTGATTACTGCACTTATTCTAACTTACGGCTGGGATTCACCTTATGTTGCAATTGCGATCACATTTGGAGTGATTGTAATGTTTGATGCAATGGGCGTTCGTCGTCAGAGTGGCGAGCAAGGTTTAGTCCTTAATCAATTAATTATTGATTTGCAAAATTTGAAAATCAATTTTAATGAGAATGAGGAAAGCCCCAAACGTGAACAACAACGAGATAAACATATTAAAGAATATCTAGGTCATAAACCATTAGAAGTCTTTTTCGGTAGTTTAACGGGAATCGCTGTGGCCTATATCACCCAGATAATCTTACTTCACTTTGGCTATATTGGTTAAAAATAACTGCTAACTTTTTACAAGTTCTTATTGTTCTTGTAAAAAGTTCTTTTTATTTTATTCTTCACTTTACAATGATTTTACTTAAAAATTGAAGAATTCTTTAACTTTTTATGCTATACTGATAATCATTCTCAATGAATGATCCTAACACTGGAGGAATGAATCGTGGAATCTATAGATACTATTTTTGACATTACGATTATCGGCGGTGGCCCTGTCGGTATGTTTGCTGCTTTTTACGGTGGTATGCGCAATGCAAAAGTTAAAATAATCGAAAGTCTGCCTAAATTAGGTGGACAACTTGCAACTTTATATCCTGAAAAAAAAATTTATGATATCGCTGGTTTTCCAGAAGTGAAAGCACAGGATTTAGTTAATAATTTAGAACAGCAAATGTCTCGTTTTGAGACAACAATATGTTTAGAAGAAGAAGTTCTTACAATTGTAAAAAATACAGATAATATATTTGTTATAAAGACAGGAAAGCAAACTCATTATTCTAAAACAGTTATTGTGACAGCTGGAAACGGTGCGTTTCAACCTCGTAGATTAGAATTGGAAGACAGCTTACGCTATGAAGGTACTTCCCTTCACTACTATATCAATAATCTAAATAAGTTCAAAGATCGCCGAGTTGCGATTAGTGGTGGTGGTGATTCCGCAGTAGATTGGGCTTTAATGTTAGAGCCCATTGCTTCTGAAGTCTTTTTAATTCATCGCCGTAATCAGTTTAGGGCTCATGAACATAGTGTTTCGTTACTTGAACAATCAAAAGTACAGTTAAAAACACCCTTTATCCCAACTAAAATTAATGGAACTGATCGTAATTTGGATAGCATTACATTAAAAGAAGTTCGTGGCGATCAAACAGAAGATTTAAAAATTGATGATTTACTCGTTAATTATGGGTTTATCTCTTCTATTGCTACTATTAAAAATTGGGGGTTGTCCATTGAACGAAATGCACTTGTTGTGAATAGCAAAATGGAAACCTCACTTCCAGGAATTTATGCAGCTGGAGATATTTGTACCTATAGTGGCAAGGTGAAATTAATTGCTGCTGGTTTTGGTGAAGCTCCTACTGCCATAAATAATGCCATGAGCTACATCTATCCTGATTCTCGAGTTCAACCGATGCATAGTACTAGCTTATTCTAAAAAGCAGATCCTTCAAGGACCTGCTTTTTTTTCATTCTGTATTGATTTTAATTAGATTATCCTTCCTCTTAACACCAATTTTGTTGCAAGAATTAGCTTTTCAGCAATTTTACGGTCATATTACAGAAAATCTATTAAAAGGTCTACACCAGTTTCCCTATAATTTCACTATAAACTTTGATTAAACTCTGCTAAGCCAAAAAAATTAAATTGTTCTTTTTTAGGTTTATGCAAATTCCAAGGAATATAAGTTTCGACTGTATTACATCCCATTGTTTTTAAGTTGAATTAAGTAACAATTTTTATATCTTGTTCTAGCTACATTTCTTATATACATCATAAAAAGTATAAAACAACACTAAACTATTAGGTTTGTTTCATACTCTAAATCTTACTTATTCGATTAAATTATTTTTATATTATTCTAACCAACCATCTTCTTCCAAAGAATTGTAGATTTTAGTCACTAATTCTGTTGGAGTTGCAGCACGAACTAGCTTCCCTTCTACTAATGCAAAAAAATCCTTTGCACATACAACACATTCATTTAAACAATCATAAGTAACAACTTCAACCTTGCCTTCATGTTCTAATTGATCAATAATCGGTTGAGTTCCATTTGCTGCATTATTTACACAAAATTCAACGATTGGATTCATTTACAATTTCGCTCCTTCTCATTCGTTTGATTTATTGTACCACGTAATCCACTTAAATAAATAGAATTCTAATTACTTTTTTTTAAAATAAGGTATACTTAAGATAGAGTATCTCTTTACTAAATATAAAAAGCGAAATGGAGTGACCCATAAATGAAGAATTCTGAAATTGTTTATCAAAAAGCCCTTGAATTACTAAAAGAAAGAGGCGTAGAATTAGTTGAAATTGCTGATTTAGTCATGTTTTTACAACAATCTTACATTGAAGATTTAACAGTAGATAGTTGCTTAGAACATGTTGAAGCTGTTTTGAAAAAACGTGAAGTTCAAAATGCCATTATTACTGGAATTCAGTTAGATATTTTAGCAGAACAAAAACAGTTAATGCAACCTCTACAAGATATTATTAGCGAAGACGAAGGTTTATATGGAATGGATGAAATTTTAGCCTTATCTATTGTAAATGTCTATGGATCAATTGGTCTAACTAATTTCGGCTATATTGATAAGGTAAAGCCTGGCATTCTAAAAAAATTAAATAGTCATGATAACGGGCAAGTTCATACATTTCTAGATGACATTGTTGGTGCAATCGCCGCATCTGCTGCTAGTCGCTTAGCCCATTCTGATCCTACTAAAAGTACCATTACTCAATAAGTCAAATTTATAGCTTCATTGCTCATGAATAAGAGTTTCTAAAAAATTAAAGCTTTGTGAAATCAACATTTATTATTAAATGGATTTCACAAAGCTTTTTATATTTTTATCGTACGTTTTGAAAAGAAATAGCCCATCAAAAACTGAATTTCAATTAAAACAACTGCTAAAATAAAGCAATGCATAAAGAATTCTTGAGGCAAGGCATTGATAATCGGATCCGTTACATAATCAAACTGCCATGCATCATTATTAAAAAAGACCTCATGAAAAAGTACAAATAATTGATCAAAGCTAACTGCAATAAAAAAAGTTATAACTACTGGCACAATTGAGGCAATTTGGAATGGGCGAATTAAAATCCAGTACATTTTTTTCAATTTTAAATAACGTAAAAAGAAAAATGATCCTATGCCACTAATCACTAAAATACCATAATCTAATAAAAATAAACGCTTTACCTCATAAAAATGTAGTAGACCTTTATCTGAACTAACAAAATCAGGCATATTCAAACTAGTTACCCAAGGAAAATTCAAATAACTCATTAATACTCCATAATTTTTAATCAAAGTTTCTTTAGAAACAGATACATAATCCGTAATACCTAAATAATCAATATCAAACCAATATAATGGAAACATATTAATCGTTAGAGCAATGGATAGTGATATCATAAATAAAAACAAGCAAGTTATCCCGAAAAAATGCGTTATTTTTAATTTCATTTAAACTCCCATTCCGCCAATGAATCTACACAATATGTTGGCTGTTGGCTAACCTTATTTAAATCTTCTCGTTTCGTAAATCCAGAGAATACTAACAAGCTATCAATATCATTTTGGATACCTGCCATAATATCTGTTTCATAATTATCTCCAACCATAATAACCTCTTCTTTAGTTAAACCAATTACTTTTAAGGCTTCATTCATAATAATAGCTTCTGGCTTGCCAATATAGGTTGGTTGTTGTTTAGTAGCAGCAATCACCAACGCTGTTAATGCTCCCGCACCAGGAATTAACCCCTGTTCACTTGGTAAGTTAGAATCTTTGTTGGTGGAAATAAAACGTGCGCCACGATGAATCGCTAAAGTGGCTAATTCAAAATCATGATAACGTGCTTCCCGGTCTAACGCAACAACCACATAATCAGGATTCACCTGTTCTTCTACAAAACCAGCTGTAGACAAAGCTTCTTTCAAACCTGCTTCACCAATAGCAAAAACTTTATTCCCTGCATTTTGCTCTTTTAAATAGGCAGCTGTAGCAACTGAGCCTGTATAAACTTCTGCTTCGCTTACATGAATATCAAAATTTTGGCTTAAATTCGCGACTACATCAGCTTGAGATTTTGTTGTATTGTTTGTTACAAATAAAAAAGGTATTTCTGCTTGTTGCAAACGTTGAACAAATGCAGTTGCTTCTGGAATCGCTTCTTTTCCACGATACATCGTTCCATCTAAATCAATTAAATAACCTTTATATTTCATATGCCACAACCTATTCTTTATTTTTTACTTTTTCAACATCATTTCGGCGAATATTAAAGTGACGTTGACCATTTTTTTCTTTTACTGATTCAACTGCCGGCTTTTCTACTTGTATAACCGGTTTCTTTTCTGTTTTTGCTGGAACCTTCTTCGTTACAAATGGTTTCTTTGTCGGTTTTGTTGTATTTCGTTGATTCTCTGATTTTTGCTTAGCCGGCTGATTCGATTTAGTCGAATGACTTTTCTTATTTTTAGTTGAAGAGGTAGTATCTTTTGGTGTTACTTTCGTCGCTTTACCCGTTTCTTTGTTCCCTTGATTCGGATTAGCTGTATTTCGATTTCTTGAACGTTTTGGTCGTTCAAACTTCTCTTTGCGCCCGCCCATTCTTTGTAAAACAAAATAAGCACAACCAAAATTACAAAATTCATATAAATAATCCTGTAGTGAACCAATTCGTTGTTCTTGAGGAACTTTACGATTTTTATCATCATAAAAACCTTTTAAACGTAGCTGTTCAAACCCCCAATCTGCAACGATATAATCATATTTACTTAAAATGTCGCTATAGCGTTCCGTTAACTTTTCAATGGAAAAACCATCACGATAATTCATTACTATTTCATATTTACGTCCTTCTATGACTAGATTTTTGCTATCAATTACTCGAATTAATTGGTTCTCTTCTTCAAGTTCATCCTCTACTGCCATTTCTGATCCGCTATCAACTGTCGTTTTTACCGTCTCTGTTTCATCTCTTGAACCATGAACTTCCTCAACTAACGCCTCAGCCACATTCGTTAATTTTTCTTCTTTTTTCTCTGACAAATAAAGTCACCGCCTCTATCTTGATTTTTATTTATACTTACTTATTTAAAATTAAGTTTATGAAAGCCAACTATTTCCATTATACTGAAATTTTACTGGATTGGATAGTTCCTAGTTAAATATTGTCCAAGAACATTGCGAATAAAATAAGGAAAAATCACTTGGTTTTGACTGATAATTTCAATTGTTGGGAAAAACGGAATATACAGAAAATGATCCACCGTAGCAAATGTATACTGTTTCTCAAAATCAATAGGCTCACCTAACCATAAAACCCGATCTAACTCTGGTTGATAAGACACACCATCATAACAAATTTCACCAAATACTTCACCACGAAATCCCATTCCCTTAATCGCAAAATTGCGTAAATAACCTCGATTTTTTTCCATCTCACGAATGACTCGATAAAGATTGGCTCCGTCCATTGTACATGTCATTCCTCGCATTGGGTGAGGCAATATATTATGCAGATTATCATTAGAAATTATACCTTTTGGTAAAGGTTCCATAAATAAACCCGCATTTAAAATAGCAACGTCTGTATTTGCATAATCTTTCAACGCCTTTAATCCTAACTCTACCAATGGAGAAGAGCCAATCCAACGTACTGAAAAATCATGTGGTATTTCAGCAATTTTTTGTTGAGCCAGTAAACGATGACCTTCTACCTGATAACTCGTAATTTGTTGCTCTTCATTTGGAGCAACCGGTAATGTAGCTGTTTCGACTACGCTGGCGCTAACCTTACTTAATTGTGAATCTTTAATTTCTAAAATAATGTGCCCTACATACAACCCAAATTTCCCAGCAGCAGTAATAAATGTTTGTCGCACTTGTTCACCAACTGGCAATAAATGATGCGTATGTGACCCAATAATTAAATCAATCATTGGATACATCTCTGCAATTCGTCGATCCTCAATAATTCCTAAATGAGATAATAAAATAATCGTGTCTGCCAAAGGTGATAATAGCTCTAGTATTTCAGGAAGACAATCATCTGGTTCTTGGACTTTCCAGCCTAAAGGTCCATAACTTGTTGGAAAAGGAGCTGTTAAACCAAAAACACCAATCCGATGTCCAGCATTCGTTTCATATAATTGAAAAGGCAAAGCCCAGTCTGGCGCTTCTCCTGTTTGATGATCTAATAGATTAGCCAATAAAACGGAAAAATTTGCTTCTTGATAAAGTTGATTCAATTGTTTTTTTGAATTTCCAATTCCTTCATTATTTCCAATCGTAACTGCTTCATAGTGCCCTTCATTTAACATCTGAATATTTGCTTTACCATCAGTTGCTTCAGTTAAAGGATGAACACGATCACATGCATCACCAATATCAAAAGTGAGTACATTATCATTTAATAGTTGATGACGTTTTTGTTCAGTTGTTAGATAAGCCTGAATTCTTGGCCAGTTTTCAAAATGTGAATGGATATCATTTGTATGATAAATATGCACCTGTTCCATAACAATCATCCCTCTTTATCTACTAGTTTCGTTTCCTTTCTATTATAACAATCTTTTTCAAATAATTCTCATAAAAGATGAAGCAAAAAATAAAATCTACTATAATATAGTTGAATTTCTACAAATTTAAACTATTTCTATAATTATGCTATACTAATTTAATCTTCTAAATAGTCCTTCAAGATTTTCTATTGTTTAAGATACTAAATAAAATAATGAGGTGAAAAGATGATTTTAGATACACCTGTCGGTTGGTTAAATATCCTTGAAGATTCAAAAGGAATTACCAATATTATTTTTTTAACTAAAGATGAGGCAAAACTTATACCAAAAACAGAACCCTTAGAGAATCCGTTTGCAACCCAATTAGCCCTAGAACTAGCAGATTATTTTGCTGGAGCGCGTCAAATCTTTTCTGTTCCATTATCTATACAAACTGGAACAGCTTTTCAACGACAAGTTTGGCAAGCACTTACTGAAATTCCATTTGGCGAAATTAAAAGCTACAGTGATGTCGCATTAGCAATCGATAATCCTAAAGCTGTTCGTGCAATTGGCCAAGCAAATCGCAATAATCCAATTCCAATCGTGATTCCTTGTCACCGTGTTATTGGGAAAAATGGTTCAATGACCGGTTACAGTGGTTCTTCTGAAGAAGGACTCAATAAAAAGCGCTATTTATTGAATTTAGAACAAGCAATTTCATAAGAAAAAAGCTAAATCAAATTTTATGATTTAGCTTTTTTCGCTTGTTAGTCCATTGACTCAAGCCACACTGTCTCCAATTGACTGATTTTTTTACTCAATTGATCACGTTCTTGCACTAAATCAGCTAAAATAACAAATTCTGTTTCATTATTTAATTTTTGCTCGATTTGATTAAACTCTATGGTTGCTTGTTCTATCTCTAACTCAATATCAGCAATTGTAGGCACTAATGCTTTCTTTGTTGTTCTCTTCTTTTTCAGTTTCTGGCTAACCTTGCTTTCTTCTAGCAACTGTTCTTCATTTGCTAATTGTTTTTCACGTGCCCATTGAAAATCCCCAGGATAAACAGTCGCATTTTTTGATGTTAGCCAAAGAATCTCACTAAAAAGTTTATCTAAAAAATATCGATCATGAGAAACAGCCAGTATCGTTCCTGAATATCCCATCAACACCTCTTCAACAACTTCTCTTGTTGAAATATCTAAGTGATTTGTCGGTTCATCTAAAACTAAAAAATTCGTATCTTGCTTCATTAATATAGCAAGCTTTAAGCGCATTCGTTCGCCACCACTTAAATTTTTAACTAAACGAAAAACCTCATAACTATAAAATAAAAAACGAGCTAAAAAATGACGTGCCTCCCCTTCTTCCATTCCTACTTCTATACGAAAAGTTTCAAGAATAGAAAGATTTTCATCTCTAAATTCAACCTTTTGTGGTAAATACCCAATCTTTACTTGTTCACCTAATTCAACTTTACCAGAATCTGGTTGACTATTTTTTAAAATTAAATTGATTAAGGTAGACTTGCCAACACCATTTTCTCCAACAACCCCAACATGTTTTGACCATAATAATTGAAAATCCATATTTTTAAACAATACTTTAGAACCATAACATTTAGTCATATTTTCAATTCTGACAACTTTTTTGCCACTTCGTTCAGCCACTGCTAGTTTCAATTTAATTTGATCCTTTTCCATAATTGGATGCTTTAATTGTTCAATGCGAGCTAACCGTTTTTCCATATTTTTAGCTTTTTTAAACATATCTTCATTGCCACTCTCATTGCCCCATTGACGATAGCGGCGAATCGCTGTTTCTAGTTTTTTTATTTTTTTCTGTTGTTCTTGAAAATTCAACATTTCTTGTGCTAAATGCTGTTTTTTTAGTTCTACATATACAGAATAATTCCCTTGATATACTTGAATTTGATTGTCTTCTAATTCATAAATCTCCGTTACAACCTCATCTAGGAAACGTCGATCATGAGAAATCACCACCATAGTTCCTTGATAATCCTTTAAATAACTTTCAAGCCATTCAATCGATTTCAAGTCTAGATGATTGGTAGGTTCGTCCAATAAAAGTAATGTTGGTTCTTGTAGTAAAACTTGCACCAATCCAACTTTGGTTTGTTCGCCACCACTTAATTGATTGAATGGCTGATTTAATAGATGATGGATGCCTAAACCAGATGTCATTTTTTCAATCCGAAACTCTAATTCATAACCGCCAAATTGAATAAATTGTTCTTGTAAACGTCCATACCTATCTATAAGCTCTTCTTGATTTGAGCTAGCCATTTCCTGTTCGATACGTTTTAACTCTTGTCCTAGTTGAATTAGTTCTTTAAATGTTGCTTCAATAACCGCTTGAACCGTAATTCCATCCGAAACTTGAGGCAACTGCTCTAAATACCCAATAGTTAAACCCTTTTTCCGAATAATCACTCCTTTTGAAACAGGTTCACAACCAATAATCAGCTTGAATAAACTCGATTTTCCACTACCATTATCCCCAACTAAACCAATCTTATGACCTGTCGGAATTTTCATTGATAACTCCTCAAATAGAGTTAAACTTCCATAACTTTTTGTAATTGCTTCTACATATACTAACATTTTATAGACTCCCTTTACGCCAAACAGGAGTTTTCATCTGCTTTATATAAAATGAATAGAAAAAGACAAATAGCTACTATATCGTAGACTATTTGCCCTTGTTGATTTTCATAAGTTAATTTCTAACTTTAAGCATAGAAAAGACAAGTTGGCTGTTTATTTTTAATTTTATTTTTACTATTTTGGACAAACTCATCCCTTGTAAATACATGATTAAAAATAATCATATGACAAATCGCTACAAATAAAAGTATAAAATTAGTTTTCTCATTTTTTAGTCTACTCATCTTTTCCACACCTCCATCTCTTTGTATTCTTAATTCTTTAAATCATAACAGATGAAATGCTTTTCGACAACTATTTTTTTCTGACGAACCTATTTGTTACATTTTCTAACATAATGAAAGCGTGTAACTCTTTTTTTTTAAATCAAAAGCTTTACAAATGAAAGTTAATACGATTATAATGAGAAAAGAATGGCAGATTACCTAATCTTTTTTTAATTTTACTAACTTAAGAAACAGTGAAATTAAATTGAGCAAAAGCACTCTTAACTTGTTATTTTAAACAGTCTAAGATGCGCTATATTGGTATTTTTTAATACACCAGTAATCAAACTTCGCTACTTGGGATTTATTAAGTAGTGGAGCTTTTCTAATTTTACAGAGGAGAGTGAAAACATGATTGAATTTAAACAAGTGGAAAAATACTATGGTCAATTTCATGCATTAAAAACAATTAATTTATCAATAAAAAAAGGCGAAGTTGTGGTTGTAATTGGCCCTTCTGGCTCCGGAAAAAGTACAATGTTACGCTGTATTAATGGATTAGAAGAAATTACTGAAGGCTCTTTACTCATTAATGATATTGATCTACACAGTAAAACAACGAATATTAATGAAGTCCGTAAAAATATGGGAATGGTTTTTCAACACTTTAATCTTTATCCTCATAAAACGGTGTTAGAAAATATTACATTAGCACCTATCAAAGTGTTAAAAAAATCAAAAGAAGAGGCAATTACGTTAGCAGAATCTCTATTAGAGAAAGTCGGAATGTTAGACAAAAAAGATTCTTTTCCTTCTCAATTATCTGGTGGACAACAACAACGAATTGCTATTGCTAGAGGGTTAGCGATGCAACCAGAAGTTATGCTTTTTGATGAACCTACTTCTGCTTTAGATCCCGAAATGATTGGTGAAGTATTAGAAGTAATGAAAAACTTAGCTCGTGAAGGAATGTCGATGGTTGTTGTTACTCATGAAATGGGCTTTGCCCGTGAAGTAGCTGATCGTGTTATCTTTATGGCAGATGGTCAAATTCTAGAAGATGCTGAAGCACAGGCTTTCTATGATGCTCCACAAGAAATTAGAGCACAACAGTTCTTAAGCAAAATTATCAATCATTAAAAAAGGAGGGCATCAAATGAAAATGGCCTTAAAATGGAAAACTAGCGGATTTTTATTCGTGCTCTTTCTTCTATTATTTTTAGCAGCTTGCGGCAAGCAAAGTGTTGCTGGAGAAGATATTTTAAATCGAATCGAAAACGAAAAAAAACCCACGATTGAATGGGGAGTTAAAATTGATACACGTTTGTTTGGGCTTATTAATGTTAAAACAAACGAGATTGAAGGCTTTGATATTGATATGGCTAAAGCTATTACGAAAGAAATTCTTGGAGAAGATGGGCAAGCCAATTTTGTTGAAGTTACATCTAAAACTCGAATTCCACTTTTGAAAAATGGAAATATTGATGCGATTATTGCAACAATGACTATTTCTGAAGAACGGAAAAAAGTTGTTGATTTTTCAGATAGTTATTTTGATGCTGGACAATCTCTATTAGTAAAAAAAGGCAGTCCAATTAAAAGCATCGAAAACCTTGACGAAAAAACGACAGTCTTAGCTGTTAAAGGCTCAACTTCTGCAATCAATATCCGTAAAAAGGCACCAAAAGCGAAAGTGCTTGAACTAGAAAATTACGCTGAAGCCTTTACTGCCTTAAAATCAGGACAAGGCGACGCAATGACAACTGATAATAGTATTCTATTGGGTATTGCTGAAGAAAATCCTGATTATCAATTAGCTGGAGATATTTTTACCGATGAACCTTATGGCATCGCCATTAATAAAGGACAAGAACCTTTCTTAAAAGCTGTTAATAAAGCTTTAGAAACATTACATGCCAATGGAACCTATGATAAAATCTATAAAAAATGGTTTCCTAACCAAAACTAACAGACCTGATTCCAATTATTTAGAAAGCGAGGTGGGCTAATGCTCTCAATTTTTTCAACTTATTCTAGTCCTCTAATGGAGGGCTTCAAATATACACTTTACTCTAGCGTTCTAGCATTAATCTTTAGTCTGATTATTGGAACCTTAATGGCCATCTTTCAGCTATCTCATCACAAAGTAATTAAAAATTTAGCTAAAGCTTATGTTGAATTTTTTAGAAACATTCCATTATTAATTATTGTGATGTTTTTCTATGTTGTTGTTCCTTTGTACTGGATTCAATTAGATGGTTTTACAGCTGGAACAATCGGCTTAACTATCTATACGTCAGCCTTTATTGCTGAAACAGTTCGTGCAGGAATTGAATCTGTACCTCGTGGGCAAATGGAAGCTGGTTTATCTTCTGGTTTCAATTATGTTCAAGTCATGTGGTATATTATTTTGCCACAAGCTTTTAAGATTGTGATTCCACCGCTAGGCAATCAATTTATTAACCTAGTAAAGAATTCATCTGTTTTAGCTATGGTTGCTGGCTTGGATTTAATGTATCAAGGAGATCTCATTGCTAGTGAAACATTTAATACCTTTGAAACGTATATTGTTGTTGCAGGTTTTTATTTAATTTTAACGTTACCGTTGTCTTATTTTATGAACTATGTCGAACGTCGTTTAGAGGTTCAAGCCTAAAGGAGGAGATTTGATTGCAATTTTTTAATTCATTTTCATGGATTAATATCCGTTTTTTATTAGATGGCTTGTTAGTAACCGTTGAAGTTGCGCTATTCTCAATTCTCTTTAGTTTTGTGATTGGCGGCTTGATTGGACTCGTTCGTTTTATGAAAGTTCCCTATTTATCAAAAATAGTAGGAATTTTAACGGATATTATCCGAAATTTACCATTACTATTAATTATCTTTTTCACCTATTTTGCTTTACCACAAGTTGGAATTCGATTGCCTATTTTTTGGGCATCTGTAGCGGCCTTAACTATTTTTGAATCAGCTATGTTATCTGAAATTATCCGTGCTGGCTTAAATGCAGTTCCTAAAGGACAAATGGAAGCTGGTCGTTCAACAGGGTTAAGCTATGGACAAACGTTAGCAAATATTATTTTGCCTCAGGCACTTAAACAAATGTTGCCTCCGATTGTCAGTCAGTTTATCGCCTTAATCAAAGACACTTCGTTAGCGGTAATTATTTCCCTACCTGAGCTAACCCATAATGCACGAATTATTTATGGTCAAGATACAAATGCTGTTTTACCAATGTTTGCTGCTATGACATTCTTATACTTTATTGTTTGTTATGCTTTATCAATCGTATCAAAACGCTTAGAAGTTCGATTAGCAAATTAACTCAAAAAAGGATGAATTCTTATGAATTCATCCTTTTTTAGTTTACCCATTTTTAGTAGCTTCATAAAGTTTATTCATAGCTATCCATACTGTTTTAACTACTTTTTCACTCTCTTCATTACGATTATGATAACTAATTCCTCCTATTGCTTGGTTACCTCTACCCTTTGATTCATTTACCTCTTAAGACGTATTGTTTTTTCATACGTAATTCATTCTGTTAAAAAAATCTAAGCCTATTTTAATTGAATTACTAAACATTTTCTATGTCTTAAAGGCAAATTATTTAAGATATAGCTTTAAAACTGATATACTCATTTGTATAAACTTTTTAATTAGTTTGTTACTTAAATTTCATATTATGTTCGCTTCACAATTGAACGTACGTTCGTTATACTAATTAAATAAACAAGGAGGGGTTGCAGTGATTAAGTTTGAAAATGTATCAAAAGAATATAAAGAACACAACTCAGTTGTTTCCAATCTTAACTTAGAAATTAAAGCAGGTGAATTTTTTGTATTAATTGGTCCAAGTGGGAGCGGAAAAACAACTACTTTAAAAATGATTAATCGCTTAATCTCTCTGACTACAGGTACCATTTGGATTCAAGGAAAACGAATTAGTGAATATCATTTAAACGAACTAAGATGGAATATTGGTTATGTTTTACAACAAATCGCTCTGTTCCCTAATATGACAATTGAAGAAAATATTACAATTGTTCCAGAAATGAAAAAATGGTCTAAAGTAGAGATGAAAGAACGGGTCACCGAATTACTGAATAGTGTTGGACTTGATGCAGAGAGCTATCGTAATCGTAAACCTGATGAATTATCTGGTGGAGAACAACAACGAGTTGGGGTGATTCGTGCATTAGCTGCCAACCCTGATATTATTTTAATGGATGAACCATTTAGTGCTCTCGATCCAATTAGCCGCAAAAAATTACAAGAAGATGTTGCTGAATTACAGAAAAAAGTAAAAAAAACAATTGTCTTCGTCACACACGATATGCAAGAAGCCCTAGCGCTCGGCGATCGTATTTGCATTATGCGTGATGGTGAGATTGTCCAGATTGGGACGCCTGATGAAATCTGTCAATCACCTAAAGATGATTTCGTTCGAGAATTTTTGCAATCAGGACATATTTCGATTGAAAAAGAAACTCAAACTATCCGTGAATTACTACTAACCCAGCAATATGAACCTTATGTGCAACAATTTAATACCGAACATACCCCTTTATATTTAACATCAGAGGCCAGTATTGATGACTTAATTTTAAAGTTAGCTGATCTTCCTGAAGTTCTAATTTACGATTCTCAAAAAGGGCTGATTATTGGAAAAATTACCTCACAAAATTTAGTGGCATTTTTTGCAAATGAAGTGAAGAAAGCGGGGAATACGCTATGAAGCTCTTTCTAGAAACCTTTAATGATCGTAAGGGCGAATTAGGAACTGCTCTAATACAACATATCCAGATTTCCTTTATCGCTCTTTTAATTGCAACAATTATTGCTTTGACCTTAGGAATTTATTTAACTAATCATCGCAAATTTGCTGAACCAATCATCCAAATTACAGCAATCTTTCAAACAATCCCTTCTTTAGCATTACTAGGATTAATGATTCCATTAGTCGGAATTGGAACACTGCCTGCCGTTATTGCTCTTGTCATCTATGCCTTGCTACCAATCTTACGTAATACGTATACTGGGATTGTTGAAGTCGATCCTTCATTGATTGAAGCTAGTCGTGCTATGGGAATGAATCGTTGGCGTCGACTTTATAAGGTTCAGATTCCATTAGCAATGCCTATGATTATGGCTGGGATTCGGAATGCCATGGTTTTGATTATTGGAACAGCTACTCTTGCAGCTTTAATTGGAGCTGGTGGTTTAGGTAGTTTAATTCTTCTAGGCATCGATCGGAATAATAATCAGTTAATTCTTTTAGGAGCTATTCCTGCAGCATTACTGGCTATTCTATTTGATTATATCTTGCGTTTATTTGAACGTCTGTCTTTAAAAACGACCTTTATTACTCTTGGAAGTATTTCAATTGTGATGTTAGGCTTTATCTTGCTTCCTTTAGTGAATCAACCACAAAATGAAATTACGATTGCTGGAAAACTTGGAGCAGAACCGGATATTTTAATCAATATGTATAAAGAATTAATTGAAGATGACTCTGATTTGAAAGTAACTTTAAAGCCAAATATGGGAAAAACAAGCTTTTTATTTAATGCATTAAAATCAGGAGATATTGATATTTATCCTGAATTTACTGGGACTGTTCTAGAAACTTTTTTAAATGAACCTTCCAAAACTCATGATGCCAAACAAGTTTATCAGCAAGCAAAAGATGGGGTTACAAAACAATTCCAAATGAGCTATTTAGAGCCTATGGCCTATAATAACACTTATGCCTTGGCTGTATCAGAACAATTAGCAAAAGATTATCAACTTAAAACTATTTCTGATTTAGTTCCATTAGCAAGCACTGTAAAAGCTGGATTTACACTTGAATTTGTTGATCGAGATGACGGCTATAAAGGCTTACAAAAAGTGTACAATTTAAATTTTACTAATTTGCAAACAATGGAACCTAAACTTCGGTATACAACGATTGAATCTGGTAATATCAATGTACTGGATGCCTACTCAACCGACAGTGAACTAGCTCAATACAATTTAACGGTTTTAGAAGATGATAAGCAGCTATTTCCACCCTATCAAGGAGCACCACTAATGTTAACAAAAACTTTGGAAAAATATCCAGAATTAGAAAAAATTCTAAACAAATTAGCTGGAAAAATCACAGATGATGAAATGCGAAAAATGAACTATGAAGTAAACAGCCAAAACAAGTCACCTGAGGCTGTTGCTCATAACTTTTTAGTCAAAGAAAAACTCATTAAAGAGTAGAAAAGCCTATGAGCAGATAACTGCTCATAGGCTTTTCTGCCTTTACTATAATAATTCTTTTCTTAGTTGGGCATCTGTTTGAGGAGATAGATACTTTGGAGCAATATCTAACACCGTATATGCACCAAATTGTTGTTCATTTGACAGACGAACACAAGCACGCGCGTATGCAACTAATACACTTGCTGTAAATTCAGGATTGCTATCTAAGTGTAACGTATACTCAATCACTTGCTTAGTATCTTCATGGGTTTTACCTGTATGCAGCACAGTTCCTCCATGTGGCATGTCTTTATGTTTAAGATTCAGCTCATCTTGAGAAATAAAATGTACTTCTGTATCATAATCAGCAAAATAGTTAGGCATTGAGATAATTTCTTGACGAATCTTTTCTGAATCTACTCCACTTTCAATAACAACAAAGCATTCTCTAAAGTGTTTGTCGCGTGTACTTAAGATTAATTTTTCACCAGATTTAAGTTTCTCAATGATTTCAGTGTTAGGAATCGTATATTGCGTCGCATCAACTACGCCTTCAAGTCGTCTTAATGCATCCGAATGACCTTGACTAACTCCTTTCCCCCAGAAAGTTGTCGTTTCACCAACAGGCAAGATGCTTTGGGCATATAAGCGATTTAAGCTGAATAAACCTGGATCCCAGCCAGTCGAAATAATTGACGTTTTCTGATTTTCTTTTGCAACTATATCTACTTTTGCAAAATGCTCAGGAATTTTGGCATGCGTATCAAAACTATCAATGGTATTGAATAATTGTGTTAATTCTGGAGTTTGAGTTGGCAAATCCGTTGCTGAACCACCACATAAAATACATATATCAATCTCATTCTTTTTAGCTATCAAAGCTTCCATTGTATAAGTACTTGCCCCTTCTGTTACAACTGTTTCAGGTAATCTTCTTGTAAATACTCCAACTAACTCCATATCTGGATTTTGTTTTAAAGACCGTTCAACACCACGCCCTAAGTTTCCATAACCTACAATTGCAACTCTTATCATCATTTCCACTCCTCTCATTTTCTATATCTATTATAACAAATGAAAAACTGATTCGATAGATAAAAAACAGTTTATATTTTTCTCTGCTTCATTAATAAAAAAAGAGCATGAAATAAAACTAACATTCTGTTTTATTTTACTCCCTATAGTTGTATCAATACTTTATATTATTCTCTTTTAATATCTATAGCAAAAATTTTTAGACTCGGTTTACTTTATTAATTTAGTCATTTCAGTTACAAATAAGTCATAATTTTTACTATAAGCCTTGTCCCCATCATAAGCACTTAAATCTTGTTTTTCAAGCACAGACTTTTTCAAATTATCAACATCTTCTCTAAAATTTTCTGCTGTTTCCGATGAATAATCTTTAGAGTAATACTTTGATTGGCGATAGTATTTTCTCAACTCTTTGTCTTTAATTTCATCTTCTGTATCGGCAAAATATTCATCATAACGAACATCTGTAATCGTATCATCTTCCTTAATAATAATTAATCGAGCAAATAATCCATCTTTTAGATTTTTCGTAATTCCATAATATTTTTGTTTAGAGGAAGTTTTTATCGTATCTGCTAATTCACTAGCTACTGGTAAAAATCCTTCGTTTGCACTATTTGAAGAACCTTTAATTGTAGAAAATTCTCCATCTAAACGATTTTCATTCATCATTTGTGATTCTAAGTAAGTCATTGTATTAACAATTGTTACCAGTGTTACGTCAGTTCTAGGTTTAGTCGCTTGGAAAAATGCATATCCCGATAAACGTTTGTTCTTACCCGCCCAATCCCCATCATAATAATCTCCAGGTCCAATTTCATCAAATTCGACTAATGCTACTTTATCATTATCAGTTACAACATCAACAATCGCAGTGTATCCTTCATTAAAAACGATTTCATTATGATAGTAATCTCCAACAATCTCGCCGACTACTGGTCTACCAGACCAAAACATTTTTGCATCTTTTTCTTTTTGATCTAAAGGCGCTTTACTTTCATCTACTTCCACTTCTTTCGTTGCACCTGTTACGACATCATACTCGTAAGTATGTCCATTAATTGTGATTGCAGTCTTCTCTTCCTGGCTTTCCACCATAGAACTTGACTCAGTAATCGATTCTTTTATTTCAGTTTTCTTTTGTTCAGATGTACACGCAACCAATAACATTGTAACAACGGATACTACCCCTAATAAAATAATTATTTTTCTTGTTTTCATTCTCCATCTCCTTTTTATTACTGTAGTTATTATACTGATTTAGTATAATATAACAGATTAACTAAGTCAATCTTATTTGTGATTTATTGAACAAATAATTTTATATCCCATAAATTATACCAAATTAATTTTAAATAAAATCCAGTATCAAGTGTTCTATACCTCACTTGATACTCGTTCAAATTTGAGTAAAAAATACTGGAAATAATACATGGTTTTCACTCTCAGATAGAATTCATTGCTGGTTGGAATAACGAACTTATATAGAATTTCTTTTTCAATTTCATGTTTAACGAGCTTAATAAAAAATGAATCGACTAGTCAGCAAGGATACAGCATCAACTAGTCGATTCATTAACTTTTATTTGGATAAATCATTTCAGTAATTTCGCTAATCTGCTGATCGAATTTATCTGTGACTAAGGTTACTTCCTTCAAATCAAATGCCTTAATTGTTGATAGTTTATGAAATTTAGAACTGTCACAAAGTAAATAAGACTTCTGTGAATTGTTAATGATTGTTTGTTTCTTATTGGCTTCAACTAAATCGGGTGTGCTCACGCCTTTTACTATATCGATCCCATTTGCGCCCAAAAAGGCTTTATCGAAATTAAAATAGTGAATGTTGTTATCTGATAAGGTTCCATTCAATGAAGAGGTTGCAGGATTATAACGACCACCTAACACAATAATTTCTGCTTGAATAGTACTAGTAATCCCAAAAACACTCGCATTTGTAGTGACAATACTGATTTTTTTATTGATTATTTTATTAAGCAAAGTCGTACAAGTAGAGCCTGAATCTAAATAGATAACATCTCCATCATTTATTCTAGTTGCTGCTAGTTCGGCAATGGCTTCCTTTTCTTTAGAGCATAATGTCCTTTTAGCAGATATTGGCAGCTCCACGGTGGCAGAAGTTATCTTTACTGCTCCTCCTGTCAGCATAACAACTTTGCCAAGCTTTTCTAGTTCCTTTAAATCCCTTCTTAACGTTGATATCGAAACACTTGGAATCAATTCCTGTAGTGTTTCGATTTTTAGCAACTCCACTTTACTAAGCTCATTTAATATTTTTTCCTGTCTAACATAAGGAATCATAAATTACCTCCGTATTTACATTACTACCTATTATTTTACCATTTTTTTAGTTTGATTGTCAGTTAAAAAAAGAAAAGCCCATACTAGACTTTTCTTTCCTAACAGTTTTATGCAAGCTTTTCATCTTTTTTCGTAAAAATATACGCTAGAATTGCTGATATTGCCATTGAAATCAACAACCCCACCATTGCATTAATAAAGTTGGCGTTGTCTTTTTCAACAAATGCAGGAAATGTTGTGACACTACCGAACACAAAGGCATTCGTAACAACTTTAGTTAGTCCCATATAAGCTCCACCAACAGCTCCTCCAATTATTTGGGCAAGAAACAATTTCCTATTCTTAACTAATAAACCAAATAGAGTGGCTTCAATAATTGCCGATAATGCTACCGTAATCAATCCAGTTAATGCAAAACTGCGTAATTTTTTATCCTGAGCTTTGAAATAAATACCAATAGTTGTCCCAATAACAGCAAAATTACAGGCAAATGTAAAGGGGACAATATAATCAAAACCATGAGTTGAAATATTATTAATCATAATCGGGTTAATGGCCCAGTGTATTCCAAGACTCACTAGCACACTCCAACCTCCACCAATTACTACACCTGTTAAAATACTGCTTCGTCCAATTAACCAACTGACTACATTTGCAACTGCTTCACCACTGTACACACCAATCGGACCAATTACAATAACTGTCAAAGGAATCATAATCAATAATGAAATTAACGGAATAATGACTAGTTTTAAAGTTTCTGGAACTTTTTTATCAAGGAATTTGTATAAGTAAGAAAAAGCCCAGATTGAGAGAATAATGGGAACTACGGTTGAATTATAATTCATCAATACAACTGGAATTCCAAAGAATTCTGTTGTTGTCCCATTTCCAGCATTTCCCATTAAGTCAATAAAAAACGGATGGATGAGAGAAGCCCCTATCAATGCTGAAATATATGGGCTTGCACCAAATCTTCTGGCTGAAGTGAACGCTAACAAAACTGGTAAGAAATAAAAAACACTCATTGAAGCCACAAATAAAATTGAATAAGTTCCACTATTTTCTGTGATAAGTCCCATTTGGACACTTAAAATTAATAAGCCTCGTAAAATTCCTGAGCCTGCTAATGCTGGTAATAACGGAGCAAAAATAGCTGACACAGCTGAAAAGATATTGCTCATAACGCTACCAGAATTTTCATTAGTTATTTGCTGAATCGTAGTAGTTGTATCCCCTTTCACTAATACTTCAAATTCATCATACAGCTTAGGAACCTCCGTACCAATCAATAATTGATATTGACCAGCCTTATCTAAAACATTAATCACACCATCGATCGCTTCTACATCCTGATCATCTGCCATAGAAGAATCTCTCAAATTAAGTCTTAAACGAGTCGCACAATGAGACATATTCGCAACATTCTTAACTCCCCCAACATGTTCTAGAATTTCTTTTGCCATTTGTTTATAATCCATCTTTTTCTCCGCCTCCTATATATTGATTATAGTAGTAGAAACCTTAGCTTAGCCTAAGATTTCTACTATTAATTCACTTACCTTTGTCCCCTTATTTTGTGCAATAATTTCACCAATCTTTTTCATACCAATCTGATCAATCCTTGAATCAATTTTTTTAATCATCTTCAAGTTAGCTTCACACTCTGCTACAGGATCTTCAATGATTGGAAAAGTATCAAAATAAATAGCATACTCATAATTGTGTAATTTTGTATAATATAAAAATTCAAATGTTTTTACTAAACTACTTGTACCAATCATTAAGCCATCATCATTTAATCCATAACCATCATTTAAATGAACACCAAACAATTTCTGACGACTTCCTAAAATAGCCGCTCCATAAGCTGGATTTTCATGTTTCATTAACATATGACAATAATCTAAAGTAATTCCAACATTTTCACGATCAATCTCATTCATCATAGTCATTGTAATTCCAAGGCTATCTAGAAATGCATATGCCCGAGGTTGGAATGGCTTATATTCAATACTTAGCTTAATATCTGAGCCATAATCTGCAATCTCAATCAGACATTCTTTAATTTGATTCCAAACCTTCACGTAATCAATTTGAAATGAATAATCAAAGCCATCAAATCCTAACCAAATGGTGACAACCTCCCCATTAATCTCACGACAATAATCAATCGCTTCCTTACAAAGTTGAACAGCCTCTTTAGAAATGGCTAGATTACTATTGCCTAACTCACCATTAATAAAATCATTCCGAAATCTTAATGCAACGCCATTCGCCTTCAATTGATGCTTTTTTAAGAGGTCTTTCATATCCGTTCCAGAATATTGACTAACATGTTCTGGATAATTCAAATCAACATGACTTAAACCAATTCGATTGAACTCACTAAAAACTTTCTCTAACTCTTGATTGAATTTTGGTAAAAATGAATTAATTCGTGTTGCTACTTTCATTTATATCTTCCTCCTTGATTTCTTGATGGTTTCATCATATCACCATATTTATTCATTTACAACCATTTATTTCCATTTTATTCCAAATTATATCAACAACAACAATTTTTTCTTTTTATAAATCAGCTAAAAATATCCTATTCTCTCGCTTACATAGCTATTATAATAAGGATTATTTAACAAGATGACCTTTCATATTTTTTCATTTTTTATCAAAAAAATCCGTTTCAGCAAAAAAAATAGATAAGAAAATTTAATTTCTCACCTATTTAATAGAGATCTATGTTATTTAGTTTATTTTAATCGTAAAATTTTCAACTCTTTTTCTTTAATAAATTACATCTAAACAGTTAGATAAATCAGTCTTTCTCCAACATCATAAAAATTAAGTTAAGCTTTAATTATTTTACTATATTGATGCTGTGATACAATCTCACTAAAACCATTGTCTATCAAGCTTTGAGTTGTAGCGTTATCTGCCACTAAATTACTTCCTCGCCATTTTATTGGATTATAAAGCTGTTGCAGTGAACTTAAAACACTTTCTATTTGTATACTTGGTTGTTGAAGTTCTAATTGATGAATAATTACAGAATCTCCTTGACTACTAAAAACACCATAACCAACTAAAGTTGTGTCTTGATAAATTCCCAGACAATCATATCCATGAATTGACTTATTTTGCCACAAACTCTCTCTATTTTCACTGATACCAATCGTTTCTAGACCCACTACTTTTTTTAGCTGAAACTCTATTTCTCGACTGTAAATTGTAGTAGAATCTAGTACAACTACTTTCTGTATTGATGAGAAACCAAACTTTTTATAAATAGAAATAGCTCGTTCGTTTCCATCAATTGCCTCAAGATACAAGATATCCGTTTTTCGTTCTTTAGCACTACGCTCAAATTCTCTTAACAATTTGATTGCAACTTGCTGATTCCGGAATGCTGGATCAACAGCCATACCACCTAGCCAAGCAATCTTTTTATTCGCAAACGTACCTTCAGCATGGAGATAAATCCCTGCAGCCTGATTCTCAATAAAAAATATTTTTGAAAGTTCTTGAGAAATTGATAAACTAGCTAGTCGATTGTCTAATTGAACTTCTGTCATATTAATTGGTACTAAATAATCTGAAAAACCATTATTCCAAACTCTGGTTCTCTCGTTTGGTGAAACATCTCTATAACGCTTGAACACATCATCATTCCTTTCCATTAATCATTCTCTAAAAAAACATACCGTATTCTCCAACTATAGTCAATTAGTTCCTTTGAAAATAATTCACTTCTCTATTTCCACTGATTATATCAACTACATCTTAGCTGACGGTCAAAAAAGAACTCAATTTAACTATGAAATTGAGTTCGCTCTTGTTATTTATTTTTATGGGCTAAGTCAAAAATGAGTTGATACATTTTATTTCCTCCAGATAAATTATACACATCCTTAAAACCTTTGTTCAACAATAAATTCTGAGCTGCATTTCCGGTTACGCCCTTGTTGCAATAGGTAATAGTCAGTATATTCTTATCCAATTCAGACTGTTTCTCACGTAATTCTGCTAATGGAATATGGATGGCACCCTCAACTTTTGATTTTTCATATTGCTTTTTAGAGCGTGTGTCAATAATTTGAAGTCTTTCTCCATTCCCTTGTCTTTCAATTAATTCAGTTGGTGTCATTAAAGGTCTTCCCATATTAATCGCGTTATCTAATGCCATCCCCGTATACAAAATGGGATCTTTTGTCGTTGCAAATGGTGGTGCATAGGCTAAATCTAAATGGAATAAATCTTCTGCAACTCCACCAAATGAAATTGCGGTTGCTAAAACATCAATTCGTTTATCGACTCCTTGTTTGCCAATAATTTGCGCACCTAGAATTCTTCCTGTCTTTTTATCAGCTAGTGCTTTAATAATTAATTCTTGCCCACCAAGATAATCTGCATGATTGGGCTTGATATTATAGAGAATGCCTGTTTCGATTTCAGCTATTAAAGCGTCCGCTTCAGTTAATCCAGTGTGGGCAATTGTCAGATCAAAAACTCGAACAATACCTGTTCCTAAAATACCACGATGTTCTAAGGTCCCTCCTGTAACTACATCACCAGCAATTCTCCCCATTTTATTCGCAGTTGATCCAAGTGGACGATACATCGGCTTATTAGTAATCAGAGAATAACTTTCTGCAACATCACCAACTGCATATATATGTGGAACTGACGTCTGCATTTTTTTATTCACTTCAATAGCTCCAGATGCTCCTACTTTGATTTGTGCTGACTGGGCTAAGGATGTATTTGGTATCACACCGGCTGCTAAAATGACTAAATCAGCAACAAAAGATTGTCCATTATTTGTTATTAATTCAGTCACATAGCCATTTTGACTAACCGCTTGACTAATTGTTGTATTTAATAAAACATGAATCTGATTTTTTTCAAGTTCTTGCTGCACTCGATATGCCATATCAGAATCCAACTGTTTCAATACCTGATGATTACGTTGAACAATTGTGACTTCTATTCCTATACGAGCTAACTGCTCCGCCATTTCTAATCCAATAAACCCCGCTCCAATAATCATTGCTGTTTTTGGTTTTTCATGCTTAATAAATTCATGAATCCTCACTGCATCTTGAATTCGTCGAACTTGAAATATATTTTTAGTCAATTGATGTTCTAAAAATGCTTCTGGCACAATTGGCTTTGCTCCTGTTGCTAGAATTAATTCATCATACGCATCTAATTTCTTCTCACCTGTTTGAAGGTTCTCCACTTCAATTGTTTGATTTTCAGCATTAATTTTTGTTACTCGATGTTGAGTGAAAATATCTACATTATAGCGCTTCTTAAACCATGCAGCATTTCGTGGCGTCAGCTGATCCAATTCAACAACTTCTTCTCCAATATAATAAGGAATACCACAAATTGAATAAGAAATATCCTGATCCTGATCATAAATTCTAATTTCTGCCTCTTCAGTATTACGTCTTGCTTTAGCGGCGACACTTGTCCCAGCAGCTACCGATCCAATAATGACAATCTTCATAAAAAAACTCCTTTTTTATCTAATTTCCAGTATTATTTCTGCTAGCAGAAACTTAATTTTCTTCAAAACTAAAACTTATTTAATTAATTTGATAACTCCTTTTTTTCAAACCAGCTAGTTGTACCATTCGCTACTTTAACTAATAATAACATAACTGGTACTTCAACTAAGACACCAACAACCGTTGCCAAGGTTGCACCAGATTGTAAACCAAACAATGATATTGATACAGCAACTGACAATTCAAAAAAGTTACTAGCCCCTACCATCCCAGCTGGAGCAGCAATTGAATGAGGTAATTTCCAAAAATATGCCCAACTATAGGCAATCGCAAAAATGAGGAATGTTTGAATAGTTAGTGGAATCGCAATCAATAGGATATGCAGTGGATTATTTAAAATCCGTTCTCCTTGAAAAGAAAAGATAATAACCAAAGTCAACAGTAAACCAATAATCGTAATTCGATCAAATTTTTTCAAAAAAACTGTTTCAAAATAAACTAATCCCTTATTTTTTACAATCAATGTTCGTGTAATAACACCCAATAATAACGGAATCACTACAAATAACAGCGTTGATAGAATTAATGTATCAATCGGAACAATCACATCGCTGACTCCTAATAACAAAGCCACAATTGGCGCATATAACACTAATATAATTAAATCATTAATCGCAACTTGCACCAAAGTATAGGCTGGATCGCCTTTAGTTAAATAACTCCAAACAAAAACCATCGCAGTACAAGGAGCTGCACCTAATAAAACAGCACCAGCAACATACTCTTTTGCTAAATCATAGGGAATAAGCCCTTTAAATACTACGAAAAAGAAAAAAGTAGAAATAGCATACATTGTAAATGGTTTAATCACCCAGTTAACAGTACATGTCACAATTAACCCTTTAGGCTTTTTAGCAGCACTTACAATACTTGTAAAATCTATCTTCAACATCATTGGATAAATCATTAACCAGATTAAAATAGCTGTTGGAATCGATACTTGATAGTAATCAAATTTCCCTAAAACAGTTGGAATAATAGGTACAAATTTTCCAATTAAAACACCTAGCATCATACATAATATAACCCATAATGTTAAATATTTTTCAAAAATACTTAAACCTTTATTTTGTTCGTTTTCCATTAGTGTCTTCCTCCATTTTTTAATTCTAGAAATCTATATACTATATAGAAAAACTTCTATCTATTAACTAAGACTATTCAACTATTTCATAGAATACTTGAACAAATTCTAAAAATAGTTGATCCTAGTTTTCAACTTTATGACAAATACAGGCTTTTGAATTTTGAACCAAGTTTGGAATAATCTCTGAAAGGGAGATCATATTTTGCTCATTTAATGAATAATAGTGCCATGTACCTGATTTTCTTGTTTGAACAATTCCAGCATTGATAAGCACTTTCATATGATGTGATAGTGTCGGCTGAGTAAAATCAAAATGTTCTAATAAATCACAGGCACAAAGTTCACCACACGATAACATATCAATAATTTGAACTCTTTTAGAATCACCTAGTGCTTTAAATAGTTTGGCTGTTCTTTCATAATCCATTATTCTCTCTCCTTTACAAAACATAGATAATCATCTATGTAAAATATAGATGATTATCTATGTTTTGTCAACAGTTCTTGTAAAAGGAGAAGAACCGGTATCATAAAAGAACGACTACAATAACTACCACAATAGACACAGTTGTGGGGGACTTGAACCCACGATCCGCAGATTAAGAGTCACTAGAGGTATGCTTGTTGTGTATCAAACCGTTTGTTTACGTGGATTTTTTCATATAGTTGTCTATTCTCCATAGTATTTCAACCATTTTATGCAATTTTTCTGCAACAAAAATTCATGATTAAATAACTAAAAAAATATTATTAATTCCTCTTGTTGTTAATCGTTATTATCTCATCTTTACATGATTTGTAGGAATAGAATTCACACCCGCAAATTAAAAAACATCGGAACTAACATTTTTATGGGATAATTCCTACATCTATAGTTTTTATTTGCATAGCTTTAAATTATATTCTATTCAGTTTTAGGCAATACATTTTAATAAAATATTATTTCAAACAAAAAAATCACGAAAAACTATAAAGCAGATGTTTTATATAGTTCCATTTTATGAATAAATTAACGACAAACTATATTTATTCAACATTTCTTTAAAATAACTAACAGTTAATGTTTCCGAATTCAATTTCATGTAAGATAATTGCTCCAAGTTAATATTAATACCTGAATTTTGATGCTATAATAAATAATTTTCAAAAAATTTACATATTTGGTTTCTCTCTAATTTTTTTAAACTTTTTAATTCTAGATAATAGTCATAAACATTGCTATATTCCTTTTCTAGATTAAATATAACTTTATTATCATGTACTTCAGCAATTGACCAATTTTTTCTCTAGTAATTTTATTAAATAATCTTTTTTCCTTGTCTTCATTTAAACTTAATTCTAATTCAAAATTTTTTATATTTATTAATATTTCTTTAACCAAAAAAGGATATTCAAGTATTTTTTTAATTTCTGATAGCTTATAATTCAAAGATTTAAGAAATAAAATTTCATTCATTTCTTTTTCAATTAATTCAATTACAAAATATCTTATCCCATTTTTTCTTGTACCTACAGTTATTAATCCAACGTATCAATAATACCTTATAGCTCTTATTGATACGTTGAATTTATTTGCTACATCTGTAATTGAATACAAAATCATCCCCCTTTTATAATATTATTCAAAATGTATTATAATATATTACTTATAGTAATCATCTATATATATTTAAATTTGTTGACAGTTACTTAACGTAATAGAGTAGTATTAGTTTTGGATATTTTATTATTCAGAAAGGAGGATACTTTTAGCATGAAAGGTAGTAAAAAAAATAATCTATATAAAAAGGAGAATGGAAAATGAAGAACAAAAATATTAAAAAAAATATTAAACAGCTTTCAAAAAAATTATTTATATCTGGAGTCATAGCTACAACATTATCCCCCTGCATATTTCCTGTTGTAAATGTTTATGCTTTTAATAGTAGCATTCCTAGTCCCCCTATAGCTTACAAGAATAATTGGTCCTCTAAAATATTAATGGAAAGAGAACAAACATCTGACTCATATATTTTTAAAGTCGATTATAGATGGGAAAACAATTCCGATATAGGAATTGGTGATTATATTGATTATCCCAAAATTGATGGGTACGAACCCGAAGATACAAATGGACAATGGAAAGAATTTTGGGATTCGAACGCAAACGGAACTGGTCAAGTCCTTTATGGATATTATTATGGAGATTCTAAAAATAATATCTATAGATATTTAGTTGGCACAGAATCGTATGAAAATAGTAATCCAGGATGGTCATATTGGCAAACAGCATTTTCAAAATCTGAAACACCTAAAGAAGTTACGGTTCCGTTCGTTCCGGTTGATCCTGATAACAACCCTATTCCAGGGTACACTATTCCTAGCGTTCCAGGTAAACCCGGTGATACAGTTACACCTAACTTGCCTACTATTCCAGGATACGTAACGCCTACTCCTCCGTCTGTTATTGTTCCAGATGTACCTGGAGAACCTATTAAGGTTGTTTATACTCCTGAAACACCTAAAGACGTTACGGTTCCATTCGTTCCGGTTGATCCTGATAACAACCCTATTCCAGGATACACTATTCCTAGTGTTCCAGGTAAACCCGGTGATACAGTTACACCTGACTTGCCTACTATTCCAGGATACGTAACGCCTACTCCTCCATCTGTTATTGTTCCAGATGTACCTGGAGAACCTATTAATGTTGTTTATACTCCTGAAACACCTAAAGACGTTACGGTTCCGTTCGTTCCGGTTGATCCTGATAATAATCCTATTCCAGGGTACACTATTCCTAGCGTTCCAGGTAAACCCGGTGATACAGTTACACCTAACTTGCCTACTATTCCAGGATACGTAACGCCTACTCCTCCATCTGTTACTGTTCCAGATGTACCTGGAGAACCTATTAAAGTTGTTTATGTTCCTGAAACACCTAAAGAAGTTACAGTTCCATTCGTTCCGGTTGATCCTGATAACAACCCTATTCCAGGATACACTATTCCTAGCGTTCCAGGTAAACCCGGTGATACAGTTACACCTAACTTGCCTACTATTCCAGGATACGTAACGCCTACTCCTCCATCTGTTATTGTTCCAGATGTACCCGGAGAACCTATTAAAGTTGTTTATACTCCTGAAACACCTAAAGAAGTTACGGTTCCGTTCGTTCCGGTTGATCCTGATAACAACCCTATTCCAGGATACACTATTCCTAGTGTTCCAGGTAAACCTGGTGATACAGTTACACCTGACTTGCCTACTATTCCAGGATACGTAACGCCTACTCCTCCATCTGTTATTGTTCCAGATGTACCTGGAGAACCTATTAAAGTTGTTTATACTCCTGAAACACCTAAAGAAGTTACGGTTCCATTTGTTCCGGTTGATCCTGATAACAACCCTATTCCAGGGTACACTATTCCTAGTGTTCCAGGTAAACCCGGTGATACAGTTACACCTAACTTGCCTACTATTCCAGGATACGTAACGCCTACTCCTCCATCTGTTATTGTTCCAGATGTACCCGGAGAACCTATTAAAGTTGTTTATACTCCTGAAACACCTAAAGAAGTTACGGTTCCGTTCGTTCCGGTTGATCCTGATAACAACCCTATTCCAGGATACACTATTCCTAGTGTTCCAGGTAAACCTGGTGATACAGTTACACCTGACTTGCCTACTATTCCAGGATACGTAACGCCTACTCCTCCATCTGTTATTGTTCCAGATGTACCTGGAGAACCTATTAAAGTTGTTTATACTCCTGAAACACCTAAAGAAGTTACGGTTCCATTTGTTCCGGTTGATCCTGATAACAACCCTATTCCAGGGTACACTATTCCTAGTGTTCCAGGTAAACCCGGTGATACAGTTACACCTAACTTGCCTACTATTCCAGGATACGTAACGCCTACTCCTCCATCTGTTACTGTTCCAGATGTACCTGGAGAACCTATTAAAGTTGTTTATACTCCTGAAACACCTAAAGAAGTTACGGTTACGGTTCCGTTCGTTCCTGTTGATCCTGATAACAACCCTATTCCAGGATACACTATTCCTAGCGTTCCAGGTAAACCTGGTGATACAGTTACACCTAACTTGCCTACTATTCCAGGATACGTAACGCCTACTCCTCCGTCTGTTACTGTTCCAGATGTACCTGGAGAACCTATTAAAGTTGTTTATGTTCCTGAAACACCTAAAGACGTTACGGTTCCATTTGTTCCGGTTGATCCTGATAACAACCCTATTCCAGGGTACACTATTCCTAGTGTTCCAGGTAAACCCGGTGATACAGTTACACCTAACTTGCCTACTATTCCAGGATACGTAACTACTCCTCCGTCTGTTACTGTTCCAGACGTACCTGGAGAACCTATTAAAGTTGTTTATACTCCTGAAACACCTAAAGAAGTTAAAGATAAAATATTTCCACAAACTGGAGAAAATAATAAAATAACCAATGAGATAACAGTAATTGGTTTAATTAGTATTTTATTAGGGCTACTGGGAATAAAGCTAAAATATAAAAAACTCAATAAATAAAGAAAGTGCCTCAATGAAATGAAGTGATACCCAATAGTTATAACATAACTCGACCAAAGAAATTTGGTCGGGTTTTTATGCGGTTATCCGTTCGCGATATTGAATGGAACTGCAACCTATTCTCAGTAATTTTTTTATTATAGCTTAATGATTCATCCTATTTTTCACCTAAAGTACTTATGTTATCAGCTGTGACACCATCTTTTAATGTATCATTTTTATAATTCCATCAATAATAAAAATTAAAGAAAGGTATGTTGGATATAATAAAAAAACTAAGACTGCATTCATTACAAGAAAAATCACCATAAGTAATTAAACATTCCACTATTTATAATTATTTGCAGGGATGAAAACTAAAAAATGTACCCTTTTTAGTTTCTGCAACAAAATACCTCTAAAATGGATCTTTATAAGTAAGTAATTATTTTTTCACTTACTGTTTTAAAATTTGGTTTCATTTTCAACTCTTTTTATTCTTCTTAATATAATAATCTCTTAGTCATAACTATTCGTCCTATCTTCTTTTTTATCATTATATACAAAAATACCCTATAGTATGGACTTTTTTCAAAGGGTCTATCTTATAGGGTACATTTTAGTAAGTGAATTAAGCTTTCTTTTTTATTTAGATAAACGTTTTTCTGCTACTCGCATATGATCTTCATAGTTATCCACTTTGTGAACTAAGTAGTCAAGTGCCGCTTGCATTTCATTAATTTTTTCTTGCATCAATTCAGCTTGTTCTGTTAAAAGGATTTTACGTGCAGGCACTGTGGCATCATCGTTTTCGTAAATCATTGATAAATATTCACGTAAAATTTCCACACCCATCCCTGCTTTACGCATGATTTTGGCAAATTTCAATTGATTCAGACTACGTTCATCAAAATCACGTAATCCATTTGCTCGGCGTGGTACTGGCAGTATAATACCAATCCGCTCATAGTAACGAATAGTGTCATTCGTTAATTCTGTTATTTCTGCTGCTTCTTTTATGTTCAATTGATTCACCTCGTACTTTATTTCTTTTCTTCTATTATACATCAATCTCTTATTTTTCATGTTTTTAAACTGTTTTTTTACTTGCCCGACCTAATCCTAAAATCATCACCGCTACTACTAGACTTGCTAATAAAGTAAAGCCAGCCATCATTTTAAATTGTACATGGAAGTTACTTGTTGTTGCGACAATAATTGATAAACCAATCGGTCCACCAATTTGGTGCATCATGTTTGTTACACCGCTTGCAATTCCAGCTAGTTCTTGAGGAGCTTCATGAATACCAGCTGATGTCACTGGAGCTAAGATCATCCCTTGACCAAAACCAATCACTATCATCGGTAAGGCAACAGCTAACCAATAGCCATTTGAAAAATCACTTAGACCTGTCCAAGCTAAGCCGACTAATAATATGACTTCCCCAATCATTAATAACTGATCATTCCCCAATTTATTAGCCCAACGTGGCAACTGCAACGCCACCATAAAGTTCACTAACGTTAATGGTAAGAAACCTATACCTGCTTCAAATGGTGAAAATCCGTACTGACTTTGCATCACTTGTGGCATATAAAACCAATAAGGTAACATACTCATCATAAAGAGTAACCGAGCCACATAAGCGCCAGATCGAATGTTATTTTTGACTAATTCTAAGGGTAACAATGGGTAATCAATTCTTGTTTGACGAAAAATAAAGAGTCCTAAAATAACGATACTGCCTAAAATTAACCAAACATTCGTTGATGTTAGTCCGTAAATCAATGCCACTAAACCAATGACTGATAGCAAACAGCCTAAGTAGTCAATTTTAAGTTTAATAACTGGACTGTCTTTCACATGACGTAAAGTTAATAGGATTAAAATAACAGCAATAGGTACATTGATTAAAAAACCTGCTCGCCATGAAATCCAACTTGTTAATCCGCCACCTATTAATAAACCTAAACTAGAACCAATCCCTGCTGTGGCACCATAATATGAAATGGCTTTTTTACGCATCTCGCCTTCGTAGGCATCCATCATTAAAGCTAGGGTTGTAGGGGCAATTATTGAACTACCAATCCCTTGAATCCCCCGCATAATAATCAACATTGTACCACTAGGAGCAATGCCAATCATTAAAGAACTTAAACAAAAGATTGTTAAGCCTATGATGAAAATACGTTTACGGCCTAATAAATCTGATAGACGACCACTTAGTAGTAAAAAGCCACCAAAGGTTAAGGTATAGGCATTTGATACCCATGATAAAGCTGTATCAGAGAGCCGTAAACTTTCACCAATCTGAATCGAGCTTGTAAAGACAATGGAATTATCCATTAAAATTAAAAAATAGGCTAATAAGGTAATGGGTAAAATCATCCCAAATGTTTCTTTTTTCATTATATACTTGCACTTCCATTCTATTATTTGCCTTTAGTAAAATGACTTTACTCATAGACATGACTCCAGATACTTTATCATAATAATCTCATAAACCATTCCATTCTTTCTGGATTATCATGGTCAAAGAAGGCAGATTCTTGCTTGTCTAAGTCCGCAATAGTTGCCAAGTCTTCCGTTGTTAATTCAAAATCAAATATATCAATATTTTTAGCCATTCGTTCTGGTCTCACTGATTTTGCAAGTGCCACAATACCACGTTGCGTCAACCATCTTAAAACGACTTGACCAACTGATTTACCCTATTGTGCACCTATTTTTGATAATGTTTCATTTTTAAATAAGTCTAATCGGCCTTCAGCAAAAGATGCCCGGGCTTCCATTTGAATGTCTAATTTTTCATGATAAGTTCCATCAATTAAACGTTGATGCCATAGGTTCACTTCTATTTGATTGACTTGAACTTTAGCCACACCATTCCTATGAGAGAATGCCATTAATTTTCCAGCATCAAAGTTAGATACATCAATGGTACGAATTTTGCCAGCGGATTGCACAGCAGCTAAAGCACGCCACGCCCCATAAACATCCCATATAGTTGGTGATTCAGGACTAAATCTAGATAATCTAGCTTCATTCTCTCTAATGCTTCCTCAATTGCTTTTGTCGCCTTTTCTTCCCCAACATGTTGAATGAACAATTTTGTTGTAACAAATAACTCTTCTCGTGTCACTAATCCTTCACTAATCGCTCTTTGGATTGCTTCTCCAGTTTCGACTTCGTTGCCATAGGCAATCGCTGTATCGAATATACGATAATCTACTTTAATTGCTTGATAAACTGCCTCTGCAGTTTCTTCTAAAGGGATTTGGTACACGCCAAAACCTAGTTTCGGCATTTTTATTCCGTTATTTAATGTAACTGTATTCATTTCAATTGCTCCCTTTTCATTTGATATACTAAGTAAAACACTTGGAGTGCGCTCACAGTCAAGGGTTAAATTGTATTATTTTAATATTTGTTTTTTTTTCAGTTTTAAGCTACTATTACTATACGTATTTTAGATAACACATAAGGAGAAAAAACGATGACACCTATTATCACACCTTGCACGATTAATGACTTAGAAACATTACAAAAGATTAGCATTGAAACTTTTATCGATACTTTCGCTGCATATAACGATCCAAAAGACTTACAAGATTTTTTAGATACCGCTTATGCTCTGCTACAATTAACGAGTGAATTAAATAATCCAAATACATTCTTTTACTTTGTCCATGTTAAGGATGAGTTAGCTGGTTATTTAAAATTAAATAGTAACGACGCACAGACTGAAGATGACTTTCAAAATGGCTTAGAAATCCAACGCATTTACATTCGTAAAAATCATAAAAAAATGGGATTAGGTCAACTTCTATTCGAAAAATCTAAAAAAGTTGCCAAAGAATTAAATAAAGACCAACTTTGGTTAGGGGTTTGGGAACATAATAAACCTGCCCTAGCCTTTTATGAAAAACAGGGCTTAGCAAAACATAGCCAACATGATTTTATTTTAGGCGATGACGTCCAAACCGATTTCATTTTCGTTCTAGACTTATAATAAAAAACTATTTTCCATCACTGGAAAATAGTTTTTTTAATTTAAACTTATTGACTTGCCGGATGAATAATCATTTCATTTATTGCTGTATCTACTGGCATGTCCATGGCAAAAGCAACGCTCTCCGCAATTCGTTCAACTGGAATCGCCACTTCGTCATAAATGGCTTCCATTACGGTAATCCAGCAGCCATTCCATATAAGACACCTTTACCTATCACATTAATCATTTTAATCATTTGGTCCCATTTAGCGACCTTTTTCTTATTGTAAGTTGAACGAGGTATTAGACCAGCATGGTTAATCCATACATCAATACGACAAGAAACAACAATGGCTGCTGAAGCTAAGGCTTCCACTTCTTCCAACTTAATCACATCTGCCTGTTGAATGGTTACTTGACCTTCTGCTTTTTCACTATCTTTATCAATCTCTTCTAAACGGTTCAGTTTTTACTGCATAACGGTACCAGACTGCACCTTCCTCATTCGCTTCAACGTTTAATAAATCAAATGCGATAGGATGATCTTCTGTTAGTGCTTCTTTCACTTCAAATAACGTTTGTGTATCCGTAGAACCATCGGCAACTGGTGCCATAACAACACTTAGCTCATCGCATAATCCTTGTTGCAATAATGACCAGTTTAACACACCACCGCCACCTAGCATCAGCGTCTCAATACTAAACTTTTCTTTTAATCTGGTTAACGTTTCAGACATATTAATCTCTGTTTCACCAACTACTATATATGAAATCCCCAATTGTCTTAAATGCGCTTTATAAGCTTCTGAGACTTTATTTGTCAGGACTTCAATAATGTGAGCTGTGGTATTTTTATACGTAATCGTATTTTCCACCCAACCTAAATGGCCTGAACCATCGATTGAAACATAGTATTTATCTGCTTGATGTTCAGCCATAAAATCCCCAGCTGGAACTGGTTGACTTGGTTCAGCTAATTTTAATTTTCGGTGTTGCGTAAAATTATCTTCTGAAGTCCTTCGACCTGATAACCATCCTTGGTGCTGATAATATCCCGTATCAGTAAAAGCTAAGTCATAAAAAAACTCACTGGCTTTTTTACCTTCTGGTGTACTCATGTAATTTCCCATGATTTTGCCATCTAAAGATGTTAACATGTGACAAAAAACAAATGGTCTTGTCATATCAATCACCCGTCTTTCTAATTTGATATTCTTAGTATACTACTTAGAGTTAACTCTAAGTCAAATAGAAAGGAAGATTATTTTTTATTTCGGTCAAAAGATTCTACGGCATCTTCTGCAACAACTATAGGAAACTTTTGGAGACGTTTATTTTAAAAATGAATAAAAAAAGAACACCAACATAGGAAATATGCTAGTGTTCTAAGTATACCGGCGGCCGGGGTCGAACCGGCACGCCCTTGCGGGCACAGGATTTTGAGCTTGGCTAGGGTAAAATCGGTTCGCTTTGGTTAGCGTTAATTAACACCTTTTAAGCCTTGGTATATATGAGTTTTAAAGTAGTTTTGTGCGTAGTTACTAGCTTTGTGAAATAGGGCTAATTTGCACGTTTTCTGGATATTCGCGGGACATTGGGTAGACATTTTTTATAAAAATAAATTGACAGTTAGTTCATATCCTCCTATATTTATTGACTGATATATTTTTTTATTCATGATTAAGCATTCATCAAAAGCCCTTGTTGTCTTGTTGCCAAGAAAAGATTTCATAGCAAGGAAAGCAAAGGAACTAAGATTCTATATTTAAACTATTTATCTATATATTTTTTCAAGGTTACTATTTATATCATTCAAAAAATTTTTAATCCAACGTAGTAATTCATTCTTATTTAAGGGGCTATCTTCTTTATTCTTATATATGTTGTTTTTACGTAAATGATATGCTGATAAATATTCATGATGGACATTGCCTAATTCATCTCTCAAAAACTGAGATATTTCTATTCTATTAATTTGATAGTCAGCCCTAATATCCAAGATATTTTTCCCAATAGTTAATGAAGCTCCCCCATATTTACCGTCTGAATTACCAATTACTTCATTGTCTGGATTAGGATTAACGAGTTTATTTTGATTTCCAAAGTTTACTATATACTCTGTAATCCATTTCATTTCATTTCGTAAAATTTTATATTCATCTTTTTCAGCGGTAATCTCTTTTATTAATTGAGAGAATTCATCCGGTATATTATCTAATTCTCTATTTATCGTATCTGTTTGAATTGAAATTAATTTATCCGACTTTTCAATGACTTCTCTTCTGGAATTATCTAATTTTTCTCTCAAATCAAATATCTCTTTCTGAGCACTTTCTAAATCATCTAGAACTGTTCCTCTAATCCAACCAAGCATTCTATCTTTATTTTTCTTTATAATATCATTTAGTTGAAAGGACACTTCGCCTTTGATTTGCTGACTATTGGACACAAATGCTACTATTTCATTTTCAAAAATATCTTTTCTAAATTTGTCAAACTTTGGATTAGATAATTCTGATTCTATAGCACCGTATTTAGCATTGATGTATGTATCATCTAATGCGATAACAAAATGGGGGATGTTAAACTCTTTAGCAAGATTAAACTCCCATTCCGTATAGCTCATATCCCCTTTAGATCTTAAAGAACCATATCTAGCTCCTAATAGTAATATATAGATATCCGAATCAGTAAGCCACTCTTTTATTATTTCATCTTGAGATCTCCCACCTTTAAATACTTCCATTCCAGCTGGGATATGATCAGCTTTTAAAATTGCTTGAACTATTTCTTGCCTTTCAGATTCTAGATCTTTGAACGTAGACGAAATAAATACTTGAAATTTCTTTTCCATTATTAGCACCTCGTATAGTTAATATATAAAGTATACCATTCTAGTAAAATAAAGGCATTCACTAAAAACGAATTAAAAACTCTAAGTGAAAAAGAAAACATTTCTGGTGTAAAGTGAAGACTCTCAAAAAAGACACTAAATAAAAATTGCCTCAACTCAAGACACACTGATGTTTACAGACAGGAGAAAACTAAAAATGAATAAAACACACCTCAAAGTAACGACTCTGATTGGGTTACTAACCATCATCGTTGCTTTTTTTATTGCCCCAATAACAAGTTTTGCAGCTACCGTAAACTACGATAAAATCGCTGATTATGTTTCCACTTGGCATGTAAAATCATTAGGTGGCTTACATTGGACCGATGACGGCATATATATGATTAAAGCCGATAACCAACCTGCTTTCTGTATTGACCACGGAACACTTTTAAACGGTGGCTCTGGGTTTAATCCTTCTGAACTGACCATTCCTGAAAAGGAAGCATTATCTTTAATTGCTTATTACGGCTACCAAATGAACCCCACTACTGAAAATTACGGGATTACTCAAAATATCATTTGGGAAACATTAGGTGATGAATTACTCACAACAAACTTACCTGATTATGATAGTAGAAAAACTGAAATTATGAATCAAGTTACCAGTCATCAAACAAAGCCCTCTTTTAACGATAACTCCATTACGCTTAATGTTGGAGAATCTATTACTTTAACTGACAATAACAATGTCTTAGAAAAATACACCAATCAAGTAGCCAACACGGCTAACTTAACAGTTGATAAAAATGGAAACACCTTAAAATTAACTGCTACAGATGCCTCCAAAGAAACAGGTACCCTTCAATATTCCATTGCCAAAGATGATTCTGTTGGACAAAGTTTTGTCTATGCTAAACCCGGTGAACAGAATATTGCCACATTCAAACTAGCAGATGCGGGCTCATTTAATCTAGATATCAAAGTCAATCTAAATGGAAATATCCAAGCTAAGAAAGTGGATGCTGATACTGGGAAACCTTTGGCGAATGCTAAGTTAAAATTTGAATACAGTGGCTTAACTAAAGTCTACGATACTGGAAAAGATGGATTAGCTACGATTACAGATATTAAAGCAGGTACCGAAGTCAAAATCACCGAAATAACTGCTCCAAATGGTTATGTAAATGCTGGTGAGTTAAAAACCGTTATCGTTAAACCAAATCAAACCATTGAAGTTGTACTCAATAATCAAGCACAATTAGGAACTGCTCACCTTTCTAAAACAGGTCAAGTTCCCATTGATGCCACTAAAACTGGCTCTGATTTTGGCGACTTGTATTCTTTTGTTTACGACTACAAACCTCTAGCTGATGTCACCTATGATATTAAAGCTACCGAAAATATCCTTACTCCCGATGGCACAGTCCGAGTGAAAAAAGGAGAAACTGCAGCCACCGTTACGACCAATGAAAATGGCGAATGGCTATCTCCAAATCTATTTCTAGGTAAATATGAAGCCATTGAAACCAAAGCTCCTAATGGCTATATTCTCAATTCTACACCAATTCCTTTTGAACTAACCTATGCCGGGCAAGATATTCCTCTAACCTCTACTTCCCTTCCTACTGCCACAAATGATTTTCAAAAAATTAAACTACAAGTCTTTAAGAATCAAGAATCATTAATTGATTGGAAAGATAATCAACCTGTTCTTGAAACAATTAAAGGAAACAACAAAATATTTGGACTATTCATACGAGATGAGTATAAGTTGTCTGAAACGGTGAAGATTCCTAAAGATAGCTTGCTAGGTTTGTCTACTGTTAAAGATGGAATTGCTAGCTTTGATTTGAAAATTCCTAATGGCAAATACTACCTAAAAGAACTTGATTCTGGAATCATTCATGAACCAAGTGATAAAGAATATGACTTTGAATTTAAAGCAATGGATAATAGCGAAATCTTCCCCATTGATGTTTATCAAAATATCATTGCACAAGGAAAACAAACACTAACTAAAATAGTGAAAACACCTATTTTGAACAAACTTCATCTTAATAAATTTACAATCAAAAAGCTCAATGAAACAGCTACCTTAAAAGAAAAAGATGGCTATCAATTTGCATTTGATGGTTCTGGGAAAGAGGCTACATTTACCCTTGAAGATGAAAATAAGACCGTCATTCAGACTGTTAAAATTGATGAGCATTCATTAGGAACTTTTGAAAATATCCCAGTTGGCACCTATTATTTGAAAGAAAAAGCAACTTCCTCTGATGACTTTATTTTGAATACAGAAACAATCAGAATTGAATCTACTTTGGAGGACATTAAAGCCTATGATGAAAAAGATAAGTTGTTAGGTGAATCTTCTGCAACAAACAAAGAACCTACAATTTTATTTGAACTAAATAATCAGTTGAAAAAAGGAACAGCCGAATTAACTAAGAAAGATATTTCTACAGGTGAATTATTGCCAAATACTGGAATTCAAATTTTGGATAAAGATAAAAAGATTATTGTTGAAGGTAAAACAAATCATTCAGGTATTTTCACTTTTAAACAATTGCCTAAAGGAACTTATTATTTCCAAGAATATCAAGCACCTCAAGGATATGAATTAAATGAAACACCAATTCAATTTGAAATTAAAGAAGATGGTCAAATTGTAAAATCTGAAATGACAAATCAAAAAGTTGCCGTTCCCAAAGAAGTCGCTAGTTTTCCACAAACTGGTGAATCTAAAACTACTCTTCTATCGATTCTAGGGATGTTACTGATTGGACTTGTGTTAGCTGTCACATTTTATTACCGAAAGAAAAAAAGCTAAACTCATTCCTTTGCTTCATGAAAGAAGGTGAATCATTATGTAGAAACTCTATAAACTAAGACAACTATCAAACTAATTCAAAGAAATGAGGAATTTAAATGGAATTAAATTATGTTGTACCCAATGCTGAAAAGACTTTTGGCAATTTAGAATATGGTGGATCTGGAGAAGTAAAAACCAAACGAATCAATGGCGTTCCTAAAGTAATGAGTCGAGCGTATAAACTCTTCTCTAGTGTCCAAAAGGCAGATGAAATCTTAGTCGTTCTTCCACCAGAAGCAACTGAAAAAAACTTTGATTTCATGGAATCTGTTCAACTCGTTAACCCACGAATTACCGCAGAAGGTTATAAGATTGGTGAACGAGGATTTACGAATTACATTTGCCTTGCAGATGATATTATCAAACTATAAAACGAAATGAGGATATCCTAATGAGATTACCCGAAGGCATTACCGTATTAAATAAAGAAACATTTGGCACCTTACTTTTTTCAGATTTGCGTAGAGAAGTTTTTGTTTATGGCGAAGATGGAAATGTGACTGCCGAGGTAAAAGAACGAACTTACGACTTAAAATCTAGTAACCAAGGTGCCATGATTCAAGTCGGAATTCCCGCCACTGTTCCATTACGAGCCTTTCCCTATAACACTAAAGTACAGCTCGTCAATCCAGTTGTTGATACTGTAGCGAACGCAACTTTTATGGGTGCAACGGTTGATTGGTATATTAAAGCGGATGATATTGTTGAACAAACGAACGAAAAAGCAACAAACAGTTCTACAATTCCAAAAGAAAAATCATCTTCGACAAAATAAGGAAAATTCACTAGCTGCACTCTATTCTTCTTGATTCATGGTTAATAAATAATCAATATCTGACTTCAATTTCAGTTCTATTTTATCTAGATTTTCTTCAATAATAGAAAATGGTGGCCACGCATAGTTTTCCAATAATTGAATACACGCTTCTTTTACAGCTAAGGAATTTTTTTGAACAATTAATTCTTGTAGCATCTCTTCAATTTCACTCGTGTAAGACAAATTATAACCAAACCAAGGGTCAAGATATCTATCTAAACAAAGTAATAATTGCTCTTTTTCTTGATTCGTTCCATCAAATAGAACTGATTTTATAGCATGCACACCCTCTCGAACTATCTGCATTTCTTTTTCTGAATAAGACACATAGGTTACTTTTTCTTCATCCATGTAAATTCCTCCCAACTAGTTAATTTAAGTATAAGTCATTTCATACCACACGTCTTTAACAAAAAGTTACGAACAAACAATATTTTCCAAAAAGAGAGGTGTATCTCATTCAAAACTTCAAAAAGCTAATCACCTATAGAGGAAGTCTCATTCGCTATAAACATAAGCGATTAGTGGCTTCCTTTTTTAGTAGACTACTTCTTCCATCTATTTTTATATTGCTTTTCCTTTTTCACCACCACTCTATTAAACAGATTCATTGGTCCGAACTCAGTTTAGTAAATTTAGCACCTTTAACTAATTTTCATGTAAACATTCCGTATTTTCTACTCTCCTTAACTGTATCTTTATTATTATGCCTTCTTATCTGTTATGCGTTTATTGAATTTCGAATGGATTCTTTTAAGCAACTCCAACACCGTCAAAAAATTGCACGAATGATTATTGACAATAACTGGTATGAGTCTGAAACGGTCACTCAGGATTCTTTTTTCAAAGACCTTTCCTCCTCTAAAACAAAAGAAAAACTCACTCATTTCCCCAGAATCTATTATCGTATGAAAACTGGTTATCTCCATATTTCGGTTGAAATTACGATGGGACAAAACCAAGAACAGTTACTCCGATTAGAAAAGAAACTTGAAACAGGACTGTACTGTGATTTAGTGGATAAAGAGCTTCAAGATGGCTTTGTGGAGTATATTCTACTCTATGACACCATTGGTAGTCGTATTTCTATTGAGGAAGTAAAAGCTTCTGATGGTCGATTACAGTTGATGAAAAATGCGTATTGGGAATACGATTCCTTGCCACATATGTTGTTGGCTGGCGGAACAGGTGGCGGAAAGTCGTATTTTATTTTGACATTGATTAAGTCGCTACTAGAAACAGATGCTATTCTCTATATTCTTGATCCAAAGAATTATGATTTAGCAGACTTAGCTTCGGTCATTCCAAATGTCTATTTCAAAAAAGAAGACATGATTGCTTGTTTGAACCAATTTTATGAACTAATGATGCAACGAACAACTGAAATGAAACAAATGGATAGCTACCAAACTGGGCAAAACTATGCTGCTTTAGGTTTACCCGCCCATTTTCTGATTTTTGATGAATATATTGCCTTTATGGATATGATTGGGCGTGAAAGTACCGAAGTTATGAGTAAAATTAAGCAGATTGTTATGCTTGGAAGACAAATGGGGTTCTTTATCATTCTGGCTTGCCAACGACCAGATGCCAAACATTTAGGTGATGGGATTCGTAATCAATTTATGTTTCGGGTGACTTTAGGGCGCATGTCCCCTCTTGGCTATTCCATGATGTATGGCGATATTGAAAAGGACTTCTTTAACAAACGAATCGAAGGACGTGGCTATGCGGATTCTGGTTATAGTGTTGTTTCTGAATTTTATAGTCCCCTTGTTCCTAAACACTATGATTTTCTAAAAGAAATTGGTGCCGTCTATCAAAAGCGAGAAAACAACGGGGCGCCGAGCGAAGCTCTGGGCGCATCCGATTGTTGATCTCGCCTTTTGCCGTCTTTTAGGCAAAAGCAGAACCCCCATACTGTAACACGGGGGTAGTAAAACACGAAATAAAAAACATAAATCACAAATCAGCCTTAGAATCGCAAGGCTTCTAAGCTTAAAAAAAGTTGTCACATTCTACTAACGGAATGTGACTATTTGAGGTGAATAAGTGAAGATTCTCCCTCCAATCCACTATACAGGCATTCAACTAAAGAACAGCCGCTTAATGGCGGGCATTACCCAACAAGAATTATCCATACGTTCCAATGTTTCTCGTTCCTATATTTCCAAAATGGAGCAATGCAAACGTATCCCTAACTCCTTAAACTTAGAAAAACTCAACCAAGTGTTAAATCAATTAAATCCAGAACAGCCCCTCTATTGTCTTTTTGATTATGTACGTATTCGATTAGATACACATGATTCAGCTATGGTCATTGAACAATTACTCGGCTTGAAAAAGGACTATATGTTGTATGAAGACCGGGGATTTTATGGATATGTAGCCATGTATTCCTTTGACACGATTAAGGTGATGCTATCTCCTGATGGCGATAATAAAGGCACACTGATTGAGTTATCTGGTCAAGGCTGTCGCTCTTTTGAAAGCTTTCTAACAGCTCAATCTTGTACATGGTTTGACTTTTTCCGCAAATGCAAACAAGCTGATGGACATTTTACTCGTTTAGATATTGCGATTAATGATCGACAAGGCATTTTATCCATTGAAACATTGTTAGAAAAAGTCATGAACAGTGAATGTGTAACTCGTTTTAAAACCTGTGATTTTAATGGTTCTAGACGATTTTTAACTGGGGAATCCCAAGGAACTACTCTTTACCTTGGTTCAAAAAAAGGTGAGGTTTATTTTTGTTTTTACCAAAAGAATTATGAAGAACTTCGTAAAAAAGGTGTTGCTTTAGAAGATGCAAAAATTATCAACCGTTATGAACTACGCTTCAAAAATAAACGTGCGGAATCCGTTGTTGCTGATTTATTAAATCGAAATCGAATTGATAATACAGTCTTTGAAACCATTAATCACTATTTACGTTTTGTCGATTCAGATGGTACAAAGCGTCGAACCAATTTAAGTGAAAATAAAGAGTGGGCTTTATTTATCGGAAACTATCATGGAAATCTTCGGTTAGTTACAGAACCAAATGAAGTTTTCTATGAAAAATCGGTTAATTGGTGGCGAAAAAGTATTGCCCCCACCACTAAAATGTTGCTGATTATAGATGATAATCTAAAAACAGAAGTTGTAAACAATATGATTGATGAAGCTACATTAAACGAAAAACAAAAACATATCATCCGAGTTCTAACTACCCCAATTACAGATGTTTTAAGTGTAAATCAGGATGGATAAATACTCTGAATATCCCATTGCTCATCTAACAATTTCTGATAACTTGATTTGGAATGTCTATATTTACGACTACAAATTACTTGGAATTATGGAAGATACTCATTATTTACAACTTTATGAAATGCGTGACTACGGTTTACCTGCTAGTTATTTTGACTGGCGAAATACGTTAACTCATTTTGGCTACCGTTTAAATGTAAGAGGCTATCCTCTGTATGTCACTCGAGCTAGTAGCAAAGAAGAACATGAACTCGTTCGAAAAATTGATAGCTTCATGAAAGAACTAAAACAAACAACAGGTATTCCACTTCGACAACTAGATGACTAAATAAAGAAAGTGAGGAAACACATGAATTTTGGACAGAACCTTTATACTTGGTTTTTATCCAATGCGCAATCTCTCGTCTTAATGGCGATTGTTGTCATTGGGTTATTTTTAGGCTTCAAACGAGAATTTTCCAAATTAATTGGCTTTCTTGTAATTGCTTTAATTGCGGTCGGACTTGTGTTTAACGCTGCGGGTGTTAAGGATGTCCTACTCAATGTATTCAATAAAATTATGGGCGCTTAAGGAGCTACACATATGAAATTTTTAGATTTATTTTCTGGAATTGGTGGCTTTCGATTAGGAATGGAAGCCGCTGGGCATCAATGTATTGGCTTTTGTGAAATCGATAAATTTGCCAGAAAAAGTTATAAAGCAATTTTTGATACAAGAAATGAGGTTGAAATGCATGACATTACCACCATTTCAGATGACTTTATTAGACAACTTGGATCCATTGATATTTTCTGTGGCGGATTTCCGTGCCAAGCTTTCAGTATTGCCGGAAACAGAAGAGGTTTTTCAGACACTCGAGGAACTCTCTTTTTTGAGATTGCACGCTTCGCATCTATTCTCAGACCTCGGATTCTATTCCTTGAAAATGTCAAAGGACTCCTCAGTCACGAAAGAGGGACTACGTTTGAAACAATCCTCCGAGCGTTGGATGAACTTGGGTATGACCTTCAATGGCAACTGCTTAACTCTAAGGATTACGTTCCCCAAAGCCGAGAACGAGTTTTCATTATTGGACATCTTAGAGGAACAAGTCGCACCCAAATATTTCCTATCGAAAGACCACAAAAAACAAATACTTCTAACAGTCGACTAACTATTAACCAAAATCCTTCCAAAATTTTTATCAAAGAAGCAACGATTCGAGGATACTCGGAAGCTGTACCTGGAGATAGTGTGAATATTTCTTTTTTGAATTCAACAGAACGACGAGGACGTGTTGGAAAGCAAATCGCTAATACATTATTAACTTCTGAAATCCAAGCTGTGATTACACCTGATTTCCAAATTAGAAAGTTTACCCCTCGAGAAAGTTGGCGACTACAAGGATTTCCAGATTGGGCTTTTGAACGAGCAGAAAAAGTAAATTCCGATAATCAATTATACAAACAAGCCGGGAATAGTGTGACTGTCCCGGTTATTTATGATATTGCGAAACGATTTATCTAAACTAGAATGAAGGTGATACTATGACAGAAATGCAAGTTTATATTGCAAACTTAGGAAAATACAATGAAGGCGAATTGGTTGGTGGTTGGTTCTCCCCTCCAGTTGATTTTGAAGTCGTCTCCGAACAAATTGGATTAAATGAGGAGTATGAAGAATACGCGATTCACGATTACGAACTGCCCTTTACGATTGATGAATACACACCAATTGATGAAGTGAATCGTCTTTGTGAGTTGGTTTTCGAATTAGAAGGTACAGATATTTATGATGAACTATCAGAAATTCAAAGTTACTGGTTTAATGACATTGAAGATTTAATTGAGCATAAAGATGATATTATGTGTTACTCAGATTGTGATTCTATGGAAGATGTCGCACGGTATTATGTAGAGGAAACGGGCAGTCTTGGTGAGATTCCTAATCATTTACAGAACTATATTGATTATCAGGCATTAGGGCGAGATATAGAAATTGAGGGAAGTTATTTGATAACTTCCCATGGGGTGTTTGAATATTTAAGCTAGTCAACCTCTTTTTTTTAATGGTATACTAATCTTAATAAAATTAAGGTTGGAGGTTATATGAAATTAATATTAATAATCATTTTATACTTTTTGATTTTGTTTCTCTTTGCTCTTTTTTTAATGTTTTCGCTTCATCATCTTATAAATAAAATAGAAAATATTGGAAATAAAGTTGGAGAAAAAATTTCAAATGTAACCAAGAAAAAAATTACTTTTATTACCTGTTTAGGTTTAAGTATCTCTGTTTTTTATGCTATATTCACACCTATTTTCTCTTTTTCTAAAAATAAAACACCTTTTCTTTTATCAAGTTTATTTTATATGATGTCTATGGTCTTCTTAATATCTATTCGAATAACTATGAGCAAAAAATTGAATGAGGATATTCCCATTCAACAATTTATTGATAGAATGCTGAAAAAAATACAACTTGCATCTATAAATAATCGCCAATTAAGTAAATTGTTCTTATTAGGAAAAATATTTTCAACTGAATTTCTCAATTTATTAACCATATTAGTTGCGGTACTTTCACTAAATGTTCTAAATGATACATTATGGTTTCAAATTATTTTACTGACAAGCATACCTATAATATTTGTAATTTGGGTCAATTTTACAACAGACCATCAAGCCAAAAAGTATTTAAAAAATAAATTAATTCAGATTCCAATAATAGCATTCTCTCTTTATAGTGCCTATGATAAATTAATGGGTCTAAATTATATTGATAATGAATATTTTGAAATATACGTATTTATATTTGCGATATTTGTTGGTCTCAATTCTCTTCTAAAAAAAGAGAATATCTCTGTTTTTTTATGGAAAAAAGAAAATATTGCTACAAAAAAAGTTCTTGTAACAAAGTTTGATGATCCCACGGGAAAATCATATGACTATATTAAAAATGCAGCTAAAGAATTACGTTCCTTATATTCTAAATGTATTATTGGATTAACTTCAAATACTAATCCAAATGTAGTATCTGCATTCAAAGATGCTGACTTCATTATTATTTTGATTCCTCCAATAAAATTTAAATTAGCAGAAAAACTATTATTCAAACATGCTATTAAGCTTAATGTGGAACATATTCACTATTCAAAATTTGAAAGAATTTTCAATTGGATGATTATCAATCCTGACAATTTAAAGAGAAATCTAAGTAATATATCTACCAGCTCAAACGAGTTGACTTTTTTCAATCGAAAAATCAAAAAGTTATCTTTTTGCAAAATTTCTGAATCCGAGCAAACAATCAATACTAATTTTTGTTCTAAAGTTAATTCACAACCAAATAAATATGATATCTCTTCATTTTCTTATGTAATTTCTAAAAAATTAGCAAAGAAAATTTTAATTAAACACCACAACAAAAAATTTAAAGAGACAACTATTCCTTTTTTATCTATATATGAAGATGATAAGCTACTTTCATCAAAATTAGTTAAACATGACTATATAATTGATTATTTCTTTTATCCAAACTAGTTTCTAAACACTTCCATCAAAAGAGCAGAAAACTTCTACTTTTTTGAATTGAAAGGACTTATCTATATGAAAAAAGTTAAAAGCTACACTAGTATATGGAACGTCGAAAAAGTAATCTACGCTATCAATGACCTAACACTCCCTTTCCCCGTCACCTTCACCCAGATGACATGGTTCGTCCTCTCTTTGTTCACCGTAATGCTCTTCTCCTCCATTCCCCCTCTTTCATTTATTGAGGGGGCTTTTTTAAAGTATTTGGGAATCCCCATTTTCATTACTTGGTTCATGTCGCAAAAAACATTTGATGGGAAAAAGCCTTATGGATTCCTGAAATCCCTCATTCTCTTTATCCTCTGTCCTAAACTAACTTTTTCTGGAAAGCCAGTAAAATTAACTAAGAAAAAAATCAATTCCTCTATCACTACAGTTAGGAGTGAAACCTATGACCTATCCGATTAAGTATCTAGAAGATAACTTAATTTTCAATCAAACCAACGACTGCTATGCCTATTACGAACTCATCCCCTATAACTATTCTTTCCTCAGTCCCGAACAGAAAATGCAAGTTCACGATAGCTTTAGACAATTAATTGCTCAAAATAGAGAAGGCAACATCCATGCTCTGCAACTTAGTACCGAATCCAGTATTAAACAAATTCAAGAACACTCAAAAAAGACAGTAACTGGAAAATTAAAAGAAACGGCTCATCAACACATTGATGGGCAAACAGAAGCGTTAGTCGATTTGATTGGAGAAAATCAAATCGATTATCGCTATTTTATTGGTTTTAAACTGATGCTGAATGAAAAGGAAGTCAGTCTAAAAAACATTTGGTCTGAAATTGTTGATGGATTTGAAGACTTCATCCATAGTGCGAATAAGAAACTAATAAGTGATTTTACTGTTATGAATAATAGCAAGTCGATCGATTTAAAAAGATGGAACAACTTTTAGAAAATAAACTTGCTCGTCGCTTTAAAGTAAGAAAAGTAGAACCTCGAGATATCGGTTATATTTTAGAACATTTACATGGACAATCTGGCACTCCTTATGAAGAATACAACTATCCTCTTCCAACAAAAAAATTAAAAGAAACAACTATCGTCAAACGTTACGACCTCTTAAAACCTACTCGCTGTCTCATTGAACAAAAACAACGCTACCTCAAACTAACAAATGAAAGCACTGAAAGTTATGTATCCTATCTCACGATTCAATCAATTGTAAGTGAATTAGATTTTCCGAGTTCAGAAATTTTCTACTACCAACAACAACAATTTGATTTTCCAATCGATACCTCTATGAACATTGAAATTGTAGGCAATAAAAAAGCTCTCACCACTGTTCGTAATAAGAAAAAAGAATTAACCGATTTAGACAATCATGCTTGGGAAAGTAATAACGAAACAACGAATAATGTTATCAATGCTCTTGATTCAGTCAATGAACTAGAAACAACCTTAGATCAATCCAAAGAATCTATGTACAAGCTTAGTTATGTGATTCGTGTATCTGCTACGAATGTAGAAGAACTAGCTAAACGATGTAATGAGGTCAAAGATTTCTACGATGATTTTAACATTAAATTAGCCCGTCCTTTTGGTGATATGTTAGGACTTCATAATGAATTTATTCCCTCCTCTAAACGTTATATGAACGACTATATTCAATATGTGACTAGTGACTTTTTAGCTTCCCTTGGTTTTGGTGCGACTCAATCTTTAGGTGAAACTTCTGGTATTTATGTTGGATTCAATGTGGATACTGGGCGAAACGTTTTTATTCAACCTAGCCTCACTGCTCAAGGTGTGAAAGGAACTATTACGAATGCTCTGGCATCTGCATTTATTGGTTCTTTAGGTGGCGGTAAATCTTTCTCAAATAATCTCTTAGTATACTATGCCGTTTTATTCGGCGGACAAGCACTTATTTTAGATCCAAAAGGTGAGCGTGGTAATTGGAAGGAAGACTTAAGCTTTACCCAAGATGAAGTGAATATCATCAACTTAACTAGTGAAGAGAAAAATCGTGGATTGCTTGATCCTTATGTGATTTTAAAAGATACCAAAGACTCTGAAAGTTTGGCAATTGATACTTTAACCTTTTTAACAGGAATTAGTTCACGAGATGGAGAAAAATTTCCTGTCCTTCGAAAAGCAGTTCGGAATGTAACTGCCAGTAAAGTAAGAGGTTTGCTGAATGTGATTGACGAACTTAGAAAAGAAAACACACCAATTAGCCATTCCATCGCTGACCATATCGAATCTTTTACAGACTATGATTTCGCTCATTTACTATTTAGTGACGGTCATGTAGGACAATCCATTAGCCTAGATAAATTGCTAAATGTCATTCAAGTTGCCGATTTAGTCTTACCTGATGCTGATTCTACCCTTGAAGAATACACCACAATGGAAATGTTGAGCGTTTCTATGTTGATGGTAATTAGTACCTTTGCGCTAGATTTTATTCATTCAGATCGCTCCATTTTCAAAATTGTTGACTTAGATGAAGCATGGTCTTTCCTTCAAGTGTCAAACCACGAGAAAGTGCAAATCCACCTACAGCAATAATACGTGCACCATTTTGATAATCTTCATATTGAAATCCTTTATTTTGAGCATTTATAACCTCATTATTAATTGAATCAGTCGAAACATACATTTTTTTATGAACTCGATCCCATGTTTCAGGAATATTGGAAAATTCATTCTCAAATATCTGCTTAAATTGCTTATGAATTGAAGAATTTTCTTCATCAATATATTGCTTAATTTGTCGTTTTAATTCTCCAACTTCGTTAGTGATTAAATCATTTACTTGTTTTTGTACATATACCAGATGACTAACATTAACTAACATCGAACGGTGCTTATTTTTATCTCCTCTTAAATCTCGAATTACATTTTGAATAAAGAATACTTTTATAGCTTTTTTTAAACTTTCTGGTAATTCTTCAACAATAAAATTTTTTCTTTGATCTTTAGGAATTTCAAAATGTTGTTTCGCATCTTCATTAAGCCTTAATATACTATGATACTTACCTTCCTCCGGAAAAATATTCGAAGCACCCATGTAATTGGATGGTGTATCTAAAACTTGTATAAAATCAGTTGGGAATAGATCATCACTTTCTGTATGATTAATTAAAACATTTGCAAACGGAGTTGCAGTAAAGCCAACATAACTTGTCCTTTTAAACAACGATAAAATATTTCTTATTCCTAAATTGATTGTTGTTGGATCATTCGCATCTTTAGTATTAATTGTAGCATTATCTGCTTCATCATCGATAAATAATAAACTTTTATCAATATTATTACCGTTATGTTTTTCTAACCATTCTGCAAGACTTTCTAAAGAAGTTTTATTTTTTTTAATAACAGCAACCATAGGAACAGATTTTGAAATAGCTGTTGTAAAATTAACATTTTTCTTGAAATCTGCTTTTTTTGTTGTCACCATCAATGCTTCTAAATCTTTATTCCAATTTTTTATAGTTCTCTTTACATCAAACTCACCTGAATCAAACCCTCCAAAACCTTGCTCAATACGCTCTTGAGTTTGTCGACGTAATTTTTCAATTGTTCCAGTTGTTACAACAATCATATTGTATCCTGCATCAGCTGCTTTATTCATCAAAGCAATAAAGTTTCCAGTCTTTCCAGATTGAACATCTCCAATTACTAAGCCTTTGCTAAAAAAACTTGTATCCGATAGTGGATCACCAATACTATTCATTACTTTATCCATATTATTACTTATAGAAGTAATTACATTTGTTGAATATTCAGAAACATGTTCCAAATACTTTTCGTATGCATCAAATCTTACCGTTCCACGATCAATACGTGTTTGAACAAACCAATTAGAATTTGGATTCTTCTGTAAAATCTCTCCTTCATCTAATGAAACACTTACATCATCAAGTACACGACGTGTCAGTACTTCAAAAGTTTCTTCATTCATCTTAAAAATATTTTGGTATGGCTTTAGATGCTCAATGATATCTTCATAACGTAAACAAAAATTTTTTTCACTTTCAACCGCAGATCTAGCTACATCAAGATATTTTTCTACTAATTCATAATCAATTTCATAATCAATCATTTAATTCACTCTCAATTCTAGCCAATAAGGCTGTTTTTTTTGAATAAACTTCTGAATATTTCAGACTATTTAATAATAATTTTTTACTTTCCTTACTTGTTTGGTTGTTAATTAACAACATTATTTCTTCATAGGCCTTATCATCTGACTCATCTTGTTTCTCAATTTCTCGGTCAGATGCCATATCATACTGAATACTTTCTATTGGTAAATGTTCTTCTACCTGTTTCAATAACGCCAAAAATAATCTGTTATCTGAATCTTGTAAATTATCTTGGAGTTGTTTTATTAAAGGGTTTTCAATATTTAAATGATAGCTAACTTTACTTTCTTTCTCGATACGATTAAAAACATATTGAAGATTATCTTTATTTCGTTTTATTCCACGATATTTATATACCTTTTCAGATTCTCCAATACTTTTTGTAATTATATTTCTAAGTTGAGTTCGAAGGCTCCTTGGAATGATTAATTGCGACTTCTTCACATCTATTTCCCAAAGATCATCTATTGTATTAGGAATATCAATCTGAATTTTAGCCAAATTTGCTAATTCATTTGGACGAACAAGTTTAAACCATTTTCCCCAAGCGATTAATCTTCTATTTCTATAAATATATAACCCTGGACTCAGCTGATTATGCTCATATTTTTTCAGCATATGTCTTTCTTTTTGTGTCAATCGTTTTTGATAGGGAATAATATAAGGTTTAACATCAATTTTCGCATTACGAATACTCTCCAAGATCACATCTGGTGATTTTGGTTGTGTTGCTTTATTGTCAGTAAAAAAAGGGTCAACAAAATCAATTTTTCTGTTGTTAAAAGTGATTATTAATTTTTTTTCTTGTAAATAACGGTGAAATACTAATGATAAATGATCTTCAGTTCTCTCTAATACTTCATCAAAATTGACCATAAAATTAGCATGTTGCTCTAATTTATCAAACTTTTCCCAAATAACAATCGTACCAGATTTTAGTTTTGTTAATTCATCAAATTTAATTGTATTTTCAATTTCCTTATCATCTAAAATTTGAAGAGTCCAAGCCATATTACTTTTGACTACATCTAAATCCCATATAGCACCAGAAATTTCATCTTCCTTAATTGAAATCACAGTCAATTTTCTACACTGACTAAATGTAGCCATTTTCAGACCAAGTCCAAAACGGCCAAGGTCTTCTTTAGCGCGTGTATCTGATACAGATTTCGATCCATATCTCATTGCTTGTAATAACTCATTTTTTGACATACCATAACCATCATCAAGAATCACCACATATTTTTTTTGATTATCAAAAAAAACATCCACTCTTTCAGCAAGTGCTGAAACTGAATTATCAATTATATCAGCTATGGCCGTTTCAAAAGTATAACCAACAGACCGTTGACTTTCTATAAGATTAGAAGCATCAGGAATTAATTCATAATAGCTACTCATTAAGGTAATTTCCTTTCAATTATCCAACTTTTTAAATCTTTATTATATTAAAAAAAATCATTAATAGAAATATTTCGCATATCACTAAGTATTCATAATCCACTTTGAACTATCTTTTTAGAATTAATACTTGTGATAGTCTAGATTTTTAGAATCAATCAAAACTATACTATTTTTCAAAAAAACTATTTTATTTCGTAAGCTTTCATTTGATATTTCCTTATTAAAATAAAAAATATCTGTTTTTATATAACGAATTGCATGTTAAATCCTCTTTTGTGAATCACTCAAAAACTAAATACTCATATATTAATTATATTGTACCATATGGCACTAAAACTTAAACATAAATATTCAAAGCTTGCTTATCATCTATTTAAAACATCAATAAAACATAAATATTTATGATTCTTTTTTCCGATAGTTAATTTTCTAAATTATTTTCACTTTTACAAAAATGTTCTCTTTTTAATTCTTAACTATGAAAACAAACATTAAATTGAAGAGGTTTGACTTTCTGTACATAACATACAAAAAAAGAACGAATTTTATTTAATATTGTGATAAAATTATTCTAGAGAAAGGTTCATGCTTTCTAATTTTATACAGGAGGACATAAGATTTGGACGAAATAAAAAATGATTCACAAAAAGCAATCGATTTTGCGAGTAGACTAACACTTCCTTCAATGAAACCTTATTCAGTTGGAGATACCTCCATTTCTGATTCTAATGGAATTGCGGTTAACGATAGTCAAAGTGTTATCAAACAATTAACGAACCTAACAAAAAAATTTGAAATGAGTACACAAAATGATGGAAAAAACATTCTAGCAATGAGTGAGTCCTATGAGAAAACTGACGCAGAAATGAAGAAGGTGTTCTCGAAATGAAGGATAAGCTAGATTCTTACACGATTTATAAACAACTCCAAGAAGTTGAAGACGAGAAATACGAATTGTCAAAAAAGAAGAATTTATGGGAAGAGTATCAAGATCATTGGTACTACTTACAGCGACAAGAACAAGATCTATTAGGTGAAGTGGATTATCTTAGCAAACAAACAACCTCTTCCAGAGATGCTTCACAACAATTAGATTCTTTTGAAGAAGAACGTGGCAAACACAGACGATTTGTCATGGATATTGATGATGAATTTGACCAAAAGCAAAAGAAGCTTTCTACTTTAGAAAATCAATTAAATGAAGATTATTACGAAGCAAAAAAGGAGGAAGCTGACAATGACTAGATTTAGCTACTCCGAAGTAAAGGCGGCATACGCAGCGGTTCAAGCAGCACGAGTCAATTATTTGCCTACTTTTCCAAAAGTTGAAACAGCCGTTGGAGAATTTACTGCTTCTCCTGATTTAACGGGTGTTGGTTGGAGTGCTGCAAAAAATGCACTTTCACCCTATACAGTCGTGTCAAAAGCGTTGTATAATTATCACTGTGACTTCGGTGAAGTCTCAGCTGCCTTTCTAGTAAGTTTTGAAAGTGAAGTTGGTGAAACAACCAAGGCTTTAGATACTGATCAATTAAGAGACTTAGAGGATAAATTAAATCGGATTCAACAAGAAAAAGCTGATTTAATGGAGAATATCGCCAATAATATTTTGAGTGGGATTATGGATACGGCTGGAATCGGTATTTTTTACAAAGATTTTCAAATTGGACAAACACAGAGAAAAGTGGATTTATTGGAAAAATATGAAACTTTCGAAGCCAATCACGCCAATGATTTTGCAGAATTGATTGCACTTGGCTTTGAGTTAGAACGAGCAATGGATGATTTAGGGAATAGTAAGAGTTTTGATAAGAAAACTGGAACGTATACTTATGTAGATTGTACTGGGAAAGATTGGTACAAGACGATTTCTGATTATAATGACTCCTCCCCTGCTCAGCGGATTGAGATTGTTCAAACGGATGAATACGGCTATGGGTTGAAAGTTTATATTGATGGTGAATACAGTAAGCAAGCTTCGGATAATTTGATGTATGCCCAATCGCAAGACTATTTGAAGGAGATGGGTATAACAGCAGTCACAATGACCGGAGAAGTTACAGGTGCTTACGATATCTATCGTCTCCTATCAGGAAAAGACCCAGTAACTGGTGATAAGGTAAGTCGTTTGGAAGCGGGATTATGGACAGCATTACTCTTATTGCCACAAGCCAAGATGGTAATGGCGGCAAAAGAATTACATGCTGGGAATAAAGCTCTTAAAGGACTGAATTTGACAGAGAAAGAATTGAAGCTGTTGAATAAAGCTGGATATTTTGATGATGTTGGGAAGCTAAATAAGGTTGAGAAAGCCAGTAAAGCTACGATACCTGATGTTGAAATTAAAAATCCTTTGAGTAAGGGTAATAAATCTCATATCAATAAACATAATATTGGATCTCTTAAAAGCCAATCTCCATATTTAACAGACCAACAAATAATTGAAAAATTAGAAGGAAATAGTTTTTTTAATCCTGATTGGACCAAAGAAGACATAAATAAGTATTCTGAGATAGCTTACAATGATTTATTAGCTCAAGGGAAAAAAGGTGGAGCTTTTGATTATACAATTAACGGAGAAAAAATTAAAGTCTATATTTCATCACTTGGTGAATTTGGAACATCATATGGAAGCTATGAATATACTTTAGAACAATTTAAAAATCTGATGAAATAGGTGAGAATATGTTTGAAATAAATTTTAAACTATTTAGTGTTGAAGAAGAGAATTTTCCCGGAGAGTACGGCTACTTTAACTTTATTGTAAGTGATTCAAGCTATGGGATTATACTTGAAGATGAGGTAGAGATTTTTACGGTATCTGTATATGAATGGTTTAGCAGTTTTTTGAAAGCTTTAAACATTTTAGAAACAGAGGATTACGTTTTAATTAATGACATTGAGTCTTTTAATACATGGATTGAAATGTGTAGAAATAAAGATATTATAACGATTAGTAAAATTTCAGGAGACAAAGTGGAGCAAGGAGGATGGGTACGTAAAGAAAAACTTTCTGATGCAGACTATAAATTTTGGAAAGATAAAGATGTGCTATTTTCAGATTTCAGAGAAGAAATTTTAGAAAAGTCAGAGAAGTATTTAGCTGATTTAATCAATTTAAATTCTTTAGAAAATAATAAAATAGTAGAATTAGATAAATTGATTAAGGAAATCAATTAAAAAAGCTTTACTGTCCGACTAGTCAATTTAATAATGGGATAATCATTGCATAAATACTAATAGAATTAAAAATAAGAGTTAATTAAAAAGTATTAACTCTTATTTTTTATACAAACTTTAAAAGATTTAATGTATGTCCAATCGCAAGATTATTTAAAAAAAATGGGTATGACAGCAGTCACAATGACTGGAGAAGTTACAGGTACTTACGATATCTATCGTTACTATCAAGAAAAGAGTTAAAAGCTGGGAATAAAGCTCTTATAGGAGGAAAAATCTTGAAAACAGATATTATTGAAAAAATAAAAGCTCATAAAAAATATGTCGAAACTTTGGGAGAACAAGGAGAAAAACTAGTATTAGATGAATTTCAATTTGAAGATATAAATTTTATTGATATTGATTTTTCAGAAAGTTACTTAACAGAGTGTTCATTCGAAAATTTAAAATTAGAAAAACTAGACTTTTATAGAGCTGGTCTATATTCGTCTAGTTTTGCAAATGCTCAAATTAATCAATCGATATATGTAAAAAGCAATACTGACTATACTTCTTTTGTTGGAGCTACTGTTTCTGACTCAAACTTTTTTAAAGCAGAATTACCCGAATCTGATTTTTCTAATGCTACTATAAAGAATAGTAGTTTCATTGCAGCTGATTTAAGAGAAGCAAATTTTAGTAATTCAAAATTAGTAAATGTAGATTTTAAATATACTCGGTTTAAAGAGACTATTTTGAAAGACTCAGTAGTTGAAAATCCAATAAATTTAGATGAAGCTACAATAAAATCAATTAATATAGGAACTCTTAAAAATCCTATTATCTTAGAAAATGAACAAGCTACTCAGTGGATGTTGGATAATATTGTTAAATAATATGTCTATGACACTATATTAAAACTGCTATACTAAATGAAATCGTAATAAGACCTCCCCACTTACTTCTAATTTCAGTAAATGAGGAGGTCTTATCTATTTTTTTTACATACTAAACCTACTTGTTAACTATTCTCATCAACCACTTCCATCAATATCTGATTCACATTATTGATGGAAGTATTTTACTAGTAATGAACTATCTTTTACTTTTCATTACTCATTCTCGAATAATTAACAATCTCTAGTTGTTCTAAAGTCTGATCAATATCAATATTCTTAATAGTTGTTACATACTGATTCTCCACGTAAAGAAGATACTCTCCATTAGCATCCTCTTCCAAATAGGCATTTTCTTTACTAAGTCGAACGAGCCTCCCCTCTTCATTCACCTGAAGAAAATATGGATTGAATACGACAGATGATGTAATGATAAATAAAAATAATAAAATCACAAAAAGGATTGGCTGTCTTCTACTTTTACGTACACCATTAGAATCTAATATATTTTTTGTCCTTCGTAAAAGAAAATCTTTAGTTCCTGAAGAAAACGAGACAGTTAATGAATTATTACACCTATCTACCTCCTGACTTACTTTCAAAAGAGTTTCAACATATCTAATTTTTTGGAAATTTGTATATTTATTTATCACATCTTCGTCTACACATATTTCTAAAACATAATTCATCTGATTCCTAAAAAGGTACATTAAAGGATTCCACCAATAAATTGCTATCAAAATTTCATAAAAATACTTAACTAACAAATCTAAATTTTTTACATGGAAACATTCATGTGCCAAAATATAACCTAACTCATCATCAGTCAAGTCTAAATCGGGCAATAATATTATTGGTTTGAATAAACCTATGACAGATGGAGAATCTATTACTTCTGATTTGATAACTTTGATATTCCCGCCATTAAAACAAATAATTTCAGTACACTTTGAAAGTACTTTTACTAATCTATTTAACTTAAAATAACTATAAAAAAAGCGTGAAAGCTGAATACAAGCACCTATTATCCAAACTAATAACACTAAATCCGGAATTGATATTATAAATCGAGAAAATATTTTAATTTCTTGAGAAAAGATATGCCATAAAAAAGGCAGAATTATTCTAGACGGAATATTAATAATATACCCAAAGCTAAACTCAAATGGACAAAGCAATAATAATATAAACAAAAAAGTTAAAATCACCAATAATCTAGAGTTAATAAATTTATAACAGGTCAAGTATTTGATTGCTAAAAATAGCAACAGAAAGATAAGCGAATCAACAATAACTTTAGTGAAAATAATAGTAAACGAAATGTTCATAAAAAAACTCCAATAACTATTTACGTTTTTTTTCTAGAAGTTCTTCGATTTTTTGTATTTCTGATTGTAAATTCTTTTTTGACTGTTTTCCTAAAAAAAGCGATAAAAGATTCTGAATTTCCAAACCCTCAAATTGAGTTAACACAAATTCTTCCTTACTAACACTAGCACTATAACTACGAGTTAAAACGGTTCCACTATATACTATATCAGAAACTTCTAATAATTTTTTTTGCATCAATTTTTTTATAGTAGCCTGGATAGTACTTAAAACTAAATTCGAATTTCCCTCATATATTTGTTTTGCTGTTAACGGTTGATCGGAATCCCATAAAATTTTTAAAATTTCAAGTTCTTTATTACTAATTTTTATTTTATTCACACTCTAACTCCTCTCTCTTCTATTGACTCATTATTTAATTATAGTATAAACCTTTTTTTATTCTATTGCTAATTTTTTATAGCATAAACTAAGTACGTTACTTCATATACAAAAAAGAAGGCCTTCACTAAAATGAAAACCTTCTTCCTTAAACTAACACTTAGCTAAACAACTATACCGCATAAACAGTCGTCACATGACCTGGATATTTTTGTTCATGAGCTGTTGCCATTTTTAATGCACCGCCATAAGTTAAATGCCAGCCACTTTCCCAACCAGTAGTTAAGCATTTCCATTCCCAACCTATACCACCTACAATATTAGTTTGTTGAGTTTTATCTAGCTTCTTCATAGTAGCACCCCCTTTCCATTTTATTATAGACAATACTTTTTTTTGTTATGTCTATAATTTTATGATACAATAACTTTAAAGCGTTTACAATGTTTTTTTTATTTTATTAACTATATTAGATAAATAGAGATTGGAGTTGTTAATATGTACAAACACAAATGGGTAGTATTTCTATTAGAAAACACTTATTCACGACATTTTTTTTCATTTTTATTTCTATTCAGTTTATTTCTAGCAACATTAACATCATGGTCAATTTTAACTAGTTTAGATTCATTTAGAAATGAAAGTCTCAATAAAGATTCATCCGTTGTCACAGTAGAGTTTGATATGAATTCTATTGTAAGAGATAACATAAAGATTGAGGCCAAGAACTTTACTCATCCTACTAAGAATGAGTATGAAAAAATTGCTAAACTTCCAGAAGTCGAATCAGCTGAAATCAACTTTCATGATATTCTACTCTCACCTAATTTAATGGATATATCAGAAGAAGGTTCTTCTAATATCGGTTTGTTTTCTATTAAGGGAATCAATACAAGTCAACCTTTTGATGTCAAATTTAATAACATAAAAATAGTTGAAGGTCGAACATTCAATAACTCTGAAATAAGCAATGGAATTAATTCAATTCTAATTAGTAGTGAAGTAGCAAAAAAAAATCAACTAAGTGTAAATGATAATTTTGTTCTCAACGTTTCAAATCCTTATGACCCTTCACAAATTTATATACAAAATATGAAAATTGTTGGTATTTTCAGTCCAAATGGATATATTAATTCCAAGAAAATTGAATCTCAAAATTTATTAAATTTATTAAAAGATGTCTTTCATTCTCCTCAAGAAGAAACTGCCATTCCAAAAACTACCACTACAAATGAATTTGAAAATATCATTATCTTACAAAAAAATTTCCTACTAGAAGATTTAAATACTATTTATACACCAAATAAAACTAGCGAAATGCTAATACAATCTATGGATAAACAATTTCAAACAGATACAACTAGCAGTGACTACCAAGCTTCTTATATTCTAAAATCCTCAAAAAGCATGGAAGATTTCAAATTGAAAGCAGAGAAAATTTTACCAAAATATTTTACTATTTACGATATTAAAGATGCCTATACATCATGGTTACCCTATACAGCACGCAATATGATGCTTATAGAAGGACTTATTCTTCTTTTACTCTTCATATCTTTAATCTTATTTACTTTTACTGAAATAATAGAAGTAACAAAAAATAAATATCAGTTTACTCAACATCTGTTATTAGGGAAAACTCTTTCTCATCCAAATAATATTTTTTTAAAAAAAGAAATATTATTTATCACATCTATCTTAATTCCCACTACACTTATAGCTCCATAACAATCAATTCTTTCCACTTATGCTTAAACAAGCTAGTCGAAACGGCATACTAGATGCAGATTGTTTACAAGAATTATCCATTCGATTTATTTTACTCATTCAGAAAATCGAATTAGACCGACTGTAACACATAAGTACACAGTAAATTGCTGTGTGCTTTTTTTCTAAAAAATGTTGTTATTCCCCTCCCTCCAAACTATTTATTAGTATAGAAACAAAATGATCTTTGAAAACTAAATAGCCCATTTTTAGATTACTTTCAATGTTCCCCAAGCTGATGGACAAATACGCCATGACGAAAATTCCCGAGCGAGCTCTATTTGATCCATTCCCTGATGTTGGAAATCAGACTGCCACGAAAGGAACATTCCATAATGATACTCACACTCAAATTGTGTCTCGCTGCTAACTACAGGGGGAGGTGAAAGGCCTGTGCGCTCTTCCTAGAGATCTAAAAATGAATTAGATACTTCTTCATCAATCCGTTGAAAGAAGATGATTTACATTGAAACAATCCCATACACCCTTCTCTGCTTATCCAGACCTACTAACATTCAAAGAGATGTGCGACTTACTAGGTTTAGGAAAAAATACTGCTTATAAACTACTCAACGACAAAACAATTCCCTCCTTAAAGCTAGGGAGAGAATATCGTATTCCAAAAATTTATGTACTAAGATTTATTAAGAATGAAGTTAAAGCTAATACAAAAAGCAACTGAACCTTTAATTAGCTCACCTTGCATGGTAGAATCTTGCTAGGAGGGTGAGCTGACTGTTACAAGGAGAATCGCTATGATTAGAGTAACAGGTCGACTAGCTACAAAACGAGATAAATTTTATATTGTTGTATCCTACTATGTAGAAAACACAAGAAAGCAACGTTGGAAAACAACAGGTTTTACAGTTAAGGGAAACAAACGAAAAGCAGAAGATTTAGTTCAACCATGCTTGATGGATGATGGTTTATCTGGAACTACTGTTCATAGATATCATGCCATTATCCGTAAAGCCTTAAACTATGCCGTAAAAATGGATATGCTTGATAGTAATCCAGACTTAAAAGTAGACTTACCAAAAAAGAATCATTACAAAGGTGCTTACTACTCTTTAAGTGAAGTACAAACTCTTCTCAGTTCTGTAAAAAATACTATTTTTGAACTTCCGATTTTATTAGCTGCCTTTTATGGGTTACGACGTAATGAAGTATTAGGACTTCGATTAGATGCCATTGATTTTGAAAATAAAACATTGACGATACGACATACAGTAACTGAATCCACTATCGATAATAAACGACAAATATTAATTAAAGATAGTACCAAAACAAAATCAAGCTATCGAACACTGCCACTAGTTGATGTTATTGAAAAAGCCATTGCGACATCTATCAATTTGCAACAACACTATAAAAAGCTTTGTGGATCAGGTTATTCTACAGACTACCAAGACTATTTATGTAAAGATGAATTTGGAGGCTTAATTAAGCCAGGTTATATCAGTAAGAAATTCCAAAAAATTTTGATTGCTAACCATTTTCGAATAATTCGATTTCATGATTTAAGACACTCCTGTGCAAGTTTACTAATTGCCGAGGATGTTCCATTAAAAGATATCCAAGAATGGTTAGGGCATAGCACCCTTTCCACTACAGCAGATATCTACGTCCATTTAGATTCCAAAAGAAAGATTAGTTCTGCAAATAAACTTGCTGAGAAATTAACTACTGAACTATTTAGTAGTAGTTCAAGTTGAGAGTCATCATTTTCAAAAATAGTTTCTTGGATCTTTGCGGGACATCTGCGGGACGAGCCAATTTTTGAAAATAAAAAAAGATACATCAAACGTCCGAAAACGTTGATGTACCTAGTATACCGGCGGCCGGGGTCGAACCGGCACGCCCTTGCGGGCACAGGATTTTGAGTCCAGCGCGTCTGCCAATTCCGCCACGCCGGCAAGAAAGATATAGATTAAATTTTACAAAAGATAAAGGCGGTAACCGGATTTGAACCGGTGATGAAGGTTTTGCAGACCTCTGCCTTACCACTTGGCTATACCGCCATTATAAAATTTATAAAACTGGGCTAGCTGGATTCGAACCAACGCATGACAGGATCAAAACCTGTTGCCTTACCGCTTGGCGATAGCCCAATAATGAAATTATAATAAAAGAGGCGACTGATGGGAATCGAACCCACGCATGGCGGAACCACAATCCGCTGTGTTAACCACTTCACCACAATCGCCATGTTCATTTCAATAATAAAATTTTAAAGCAAAGGCGACTGATGGGAATCGAACCCACGCATGGCGGAACCACAATCCGCTGTGTTAACCACTTCACCACAATCGCCATCATATTAAATTTCATTATAAATGACAGGGGTAGCAGGAATTGAACCCACACTAATGGTTTTGGAGACCACTGTTCTACCTTTAAACTATACCCCTAAATAGTAAATTATCAATAAATAAAAAAATGGTGGAGGGGGGCAGATTCGAACTGCCGAACCCGAAGGAGCGGATTTACAGTCCGCCGCGTTTAGCCACTTCGCTACCCCTCCAAAATGGTGGCGCAGGACAGAATCGAACTGCCGACACATGGAGCTTCAATCCATTGCTCTACCAACTGAGCTACTGAGCCATTTTTTAGGTAATTATATTTAGTTTTTAAAATATGGCGGTCTGGACGGGACTCGAACCCGCGACCTCCTGCGTGACAGGCAGGCATTCTAACCAGCTGAACTACCAGACCAAAATTTATTATTATGTTACGTCACATTCGTTTTATTAAATAAAACAATGGGGGTTAACGGGTTCGAACCGCTGACCCTCTGCTTGTAAGGCAGATGCTCTCCCAGCTGAGCTAAACCCCCAGTTTATTACAATGACCCGTACGGGAATCGAACCCGTGATACCGCCGTGAAAGGGCGGTGTCTTAACCGCTTGACCAACGGGCCTAATAAAATTCAGATAACGGAGAGTAAGGGATTCGAACCCTTGAGACAGTTTTCACCGCCTACACGATTTCCAATCGTGCTCCTTCGGCCAGCTCGGACAACTCTCCAGATTCTAAATAATCACAAATCTCTTTATCTTTTCATAGATAAACTATGTAACTCCGCAAGTAGGACTCGAACCTACGACATCATGATTAACAGTCATGCGCTACTACCAACTGAGCTATTGCGGAATAATAAATATGAATCAATCTAGCGTGGCAACGTCCTACCCTCACAGGGGGAAACCCCCAACTACTCTCGGCGCTGAAAAGCTTAACTGCTGTGTTCGGCATGGGAACAGGTGTATCCTTCTCGCTATCGCCACCACACTTTTTTTCCGCCAACTTACGTTGCGACTCTTCGGCTGTTTCTTTCACTTTGCTTCTCATGTACATTAGTACATTCCGATGCTCGCTCAATTACATCCTCGATTCACTTGCAATTTGTTGAAAAAATGCTTTGCTGATTCATTATTTAATTGAAAGAAATTGTTCTCTCAAAACTGGTACTGTATTAAAGTAAGTTGTTCTGTTGCCTTCTTCACCGTTTCTTTCTTGGTTAAGTCCTCGACCGATTAGTATTGGTCCGCTCCATACATCGCTGTACTTCCACTTCCAACCTATCTACCTGATCATCTCTCAGGGGTCTTACTTGCCGAAGCAATGGGAAATCTCATCTCGAGGGGGGCTTCACGCTTAGATGCTTTCAGCGTTTATCCCTTCCACACATAGCTACCCAGCGATGCTCCTGGCGGAACAACTGGTACACCAGCGGTGTGTCCATCCCGGTCCTCTCGTACTAAGGACAGCTCCTCTCAAATTTCCTGCGCCCGCGACGGATAGGGACCGAACTGTCTCACGACGTTCTGAACCCAGCTCGCGTACCGCTTTAATGGGCGAACAGCCCAACCCTTGGGACCGACTACAGCCCCAGGATGCGATGAGCCGACATCGAGGTGCCAAACCTCCCCGTCGATGTGGACTCTTGGGGGAGATAAGCCTGTTATCCCCAGGGTAGCTTTTATCCGTTGAGCGATGGCCCTTCCATGCGGAACCACCGGATCACTAAGCCCGACTTTCGTCCCTGCTCGACTTGTAGGTCTCGCAGTCAAGCTCCCTTCTGCCTTTACACTCTACGAATGATTTCCAACCATTCTGAGGGAACCTTTGGGCGCCTCCGTTACTCTTTAGGAGGCGACCGCCCCAGTCAAACTGCCCGTCTGACACTGTCTCCCGCCACGATCAGTGGCGAGGGTTAGAGTGGTCATACAGCAAGGGTAGTATCCCACCAATGCCTCCATCAAAACTGGCGTCCTGATTTCTATGGCTCCTACCTATCCTGTACAAGCTGTACAAACACTCAATATCAAACTGCAGTAAAGCTCCATGGGGTCTTTCCGTCCTGTCGCGGGTAACCTGCATCTTCACAGGTACTATAATTTCACCGAGTCTCTCGTTGAGACAGTGCCCAGATCGTTACGCCTTTCGTGCGGGTCGGAACTTACCCGACAAGGAATTTCGCTACCTTAGGACCGTTATAGTTACGGCCGCCGTTTACTGGGGCTTCAATTCTGAGCTTCGCCGAAGCTAACCCATCCTCTTAACCTTCCAGCACCGGGCAGGCGTCAGCCCCTATACGTCATCTTACGATTTTGCAGAGACCTGTGTTTTTGATAAACAGTCGCCTGGGCCTATTCACTGCGGCTGACCAATTGGTCAGCACCCCTTCTCCCGAAGTTACGGGGTCATTTTGCCGAGTTCCTTAACGAGAGTTCTCTCGCACACCTTAGGATACTCTCCTCGACTACCTGTGTCGGTTTGCGGTACGGGCAATTTCTTTCTAACTAGAAGCTTTTCTTGGCAGTGTGACATCAGAAACTTCGGTACTTAAATTTCCCTCCCCATCACAACTTGTCCTTATAGTCGCAAGCATTTAACTCACGTCAAGACTTGTTGCTTAGACGCGCATATCCATCAGCGCGCTTTTCTTAGCCTACTGCGTCCCTCCATTGTTCAAACAAAAGAAACTGGTACAGGAATATCAACCTGTTGTCCATCGCCTACGCCTATCGGCCTCGGCTTAGGTCCCGACTAACCCTGGGAGGACGAGCCTTCCCCAGGAAACCTTAGTCATACGGTGGACGGGATTCTCACCCGTCTTTCGCTACTCATACCGGCATTCTCACTTCTAAGCGCTCCACCAGTCCTCACGGTCTAGCTTCGACGCCCTTAGAACGCTCTCCTACCATAGAACCAATGGTTCTATCCACAGCTTCGGTGTACTATTTAGCCCCGGTAAATTTTCGGCGCAGGGTCACTCGACTAGTGAGCTATTACGCACTCTTTAAATGATGGCTGCTTCTGAGCCAACATCCTAGTTGTCTAAGCAACCCCACATCCTTTTCCACTTAATAGTAACTTTGGGACCTTAGCTGGTGGTCTGGGCTGTTTCCCTTTCGACTACGGATCTTATCACTCGCAGTCTGACTCCCGGATATAAATCAATGGCATTCGGAGTTTATCTGAATTCGGTAACCCTAGAAGGGCCCCTAGTCCAAACAGTGGCTCTACCTCCATGATTCTTAATTCCGAGGCTAGCCCTAAAGCTATTTCGGAGAGAACCAGCTATCTCCAAGTTCGATTGGAATTTCTCCGCTACCCACACCTCATCCCCGCATTTTTCAACATACGTGGGTTCGGTCCTCCAGTGCGTATTACCGCACCTTCAACCTGGACATGGGTAGGTCACTTGGTTTCGGGTCTACGACCACATACTCATTCGCCCTATTCAGACTCGCTTTCGCTACGGCTCCGTCTTCTCAACTTAACCTCGCATGTAATCGTAACTCGCCGGTTCATTCTACAAAAGGCACGCTATCACCCATTAACGGGCTCTAACTATTTGTAAGCACACGGTTTCAGGTACTCTTTCACTCCCCTTCCGGGGTTCTTTTCACCTTTCCCTCACGGTACTGGTTCACTATCGGTCACTAAGGAGTATTTAGCCTTGCGGGATGGTCCCCGCGGATTCCGACGGAATTTCTCGTGTTCCGCCGTACTCAGGATACACAACAGAGTGAACTTTGTTTCAAATACGGGGCTTTTACCCTCTTCGGCAGACCTTTCCAGGTCATTTCTTCTACAAAACTCATTTATGACTCTTAATGTCGTGTCCTACAACCCCAACAAGCAAGCTTGTTGGTTTGGGCTCTTCCCGTTTCGCTCGCCGCTACTCAGGGAATCGAATTTTCTTTCTCTTCCTGCAGGTACTTAGATGTTTCAGTTCTCTGCGTCTACCTCTACTAGCCTATGTATTCAGCTAGCAGTAACATTCTATAAAAAATGCTGGGTTCCCCCATTCGGAAATCTTTGGATCAAAGCTTACTTACAGCTCCCCAAAGCATATCGGAGTTAGTCCCGTCCTTCATCGGCTCTTAGTGCCAAGGCATCCACCGTGCGCCCTTATTAACTTAACCTTATTTGTTGGTACTGCTTCAGTCTTCATTGTCTTGTTCTTTCATTCACTTCTTACGTACGTTAGTACGCTTCGAGGCTCATTGCAGTTCAATCCTAGAATTCTGTTGCATTCCTGCACAAATAGTTTGTGTGGAAGGTTTTATTGCTAAAACAATCCTGTTAGTTAATGTTTATTCATTATCTTACGATAAGAACTAATTAAAAAACTCATTTAAAACGCGGTGTTTCTCGGTTTCTTACTTAACTTACTTTTTTAATACAGTATCCAGTTTTCAAAGAACAAATTCAAGTAATCTAACAAAAGATTACTAATGGAGCCTAGCGGGATCGAACCGCTGACCTCCTGCGTGCAAGGCAGGCGCTCTCCCAGCTGAGCTAAGGCCCCTTGTTAAAGGTATTGTTTTTTTTAGAGTGAAACTAGTGGGCCTAAATGGACTCGAACCATCGACCTCACGCTTATCAGGCGTGCGCTCTAACCAGCTGAGCTATAGGCCCAACATATTAAGAGCTCTAAAAAAGATATATTTAATTGAGAAGTTAGACCTCTCAAAACTGAACAAAATAAAGACGAATGTGTTGGGTTCCGTTAATTCCTTAGAAAGGAGGTGATCCAGCCGCACCTTCCGATACGGCTACCTTGTTACGACTTCACCCCAATTATCTATCCCACCTTAGACGGCTGGCTCCTAAAAGGTTACCTCACCGGCTTCGGGTGTTACAAACTCTCGTGGTGTGACGGGCGGTGTGTACAAGACCCGGGAACGTATTCACCGCGGCGTTCTGATCCGCGATTACTAGCGATTCCGGCTTCATGTAGGCGAGTTGCAGCCTACAATCCGAACTGAGAATGGCTTTAAGAGATTAGCTTGGCCTCGCGACCTTGCGACTCGTTGTACCATCCATTGTAGCACGTGTGTAGCCCAGGTCATAAGGGGCATGATGATTTGACGTCATCCCCACCTTCCTCCGGTTTGTCACCGGCAGTCTTGCTAGAGTGCCCAACTGAATGCTGGCAACTAACAATAAGGGTTGCGCTCGTTGCGGGACTTAACCCAACATCTCACGACACGAGCTGACGACAACCATGCACCACCTGTCACTTTGTCCCCGAAGGGAAAGTTCTGTCTCCAGAATGGTCAAAGGATGTCAAGACCTGGTAAGGTTCTTCGCGTTGCTTCGAATTAAACCACATGCTCCACCGCTTGTGCGGGTCCCCGTCAATTCCTTTGAGTTTCAACCTTGCGGTCGTACTCCCCAGGCGGAGTGCTTAATGCGTTAGCTGCAGCACTGAAGGGCGGAAACCCTCCAACACTTAGCACTCATCGTTTACGGCGTGGACTACCAGGGTATCTAATCCTGTTTGCTCCCCACGCTTTCGAGCCTCAGCGTCAGTTACAGACCAGAGAGTCGCCTTCGCCACTGGTGTTCCTCCACATATCTACGCATTTCACCGCTACACGTGGAATTCCACTCTCCTCTTCTGCACTCAAGTTCTCCAGTTTCCAATGACCCTCCCCGGTTGAGCCGGGGGCTTTCACATCAGACTTAAAGAACCGCCTGCGCTCGCTTTACGCCCAATAAATCCGGACAACGCTTGCCACCTACGTATTACCGCGGCTGCTGGCACGTAGTTAGCCGTGGCTTTCTGGTTAAATACCGTCAGGGGATGAGCAGTTACTCTCATCCTTATTCTTCTTTAACAACAGAGTTTTACGATCCGAAAACCTTCTTCACTCACGCGGCGTTGCTCCGTCAGACTTTCGTCCATTGCGGAAGATTCCCTACTGCTGCCTCCCGTAGGAGTCTGGGCCGTGTCTCAGTCCCAGTGTGGCCGATCACCCTCTCAGGTCGGCTACGTATCATTGCCTTGGTGAGCCATTACCTCACCAACTAGCTAATACGCCGCGGGTCCATCCATAAGTGGTAGCCGAAGCCACCTTTCCTTCAAGAATCATGCGATTCCTGAAACTATGCGGTATTAGCATCCGTTTCCGAATGTTATCCCCCTCTTACGGGCAGGTTACCCACGTGTTACTCACCCGTCCGCCACTCACTTGGTTAGAAAGCAAGCTTTCCAACTTCGTGCGTTCGACTTGCATGTATTAGGCACGCCGCCAGCGTTCGTCCTGAGCCAGGATCAAACTCTCATATAAAAGTATGATTAAGACCGAAGTCTTATGCTCATTATCTTGACTTGCTAGCGAATATTTATTCACTTTTTTGCTTGTTCGCTTCAACCTTGTTGAAGCTCCCTACACATTTGGTTCGTCTTACTTTGTTCAGTTTTCAAAGGTCTAATTTGTTTCGTTTGTTGTTTTGACAACTTCTAAATATTAACACGTGGTCAATTCGTTGTCAACAACTTTTTCAAAATATTTTGAATAATTATTTCAGTGATGAATATTTATTCAATTGTCATTTCAGAAGTAAACTCTGTCGACTCTAAATATCTTATCATGTTTCAAAAGGCTTTGTCAACCGCTTTTCTAATAATTTTTGCAAATTATTTTAAGTGATTTTTTTGTTAACCGCTTTGACGACATCAATTACTATACCAAGTATTTTGTTTTTGGTCAACTAAAAGATGCATATTTTATACAAAAAAATTAAAACACGAACAATAGTTAATTGTTCATTAAAAAAACTCGGATAAATATTCAAAATATAAAGAATGTTCTCTGCATTTTATGAGTGTATGTTCGGAAAAAATAAATTAATAAAATTTACTTTTTCCGAATATTATCTCCTCTTACTTTTACCCTAAATGATAAACAATCACTTCATACGGTCTTAATTCTAAATTTTCTATATGAATAGATGCATCTGAATAGTTTTGTAAGAGAATTTCTTTAACTTTTTTTCCTTTATAATTGAAATTTGCTTTTGTTTCATAAAAATTTGCAACAACTAACCAAATTTCCTCTTGATATCTTCGTTCATAAACAAATAAATTGGAATCATTAGGATATAACTCTCGATAATCTCCCCAAATAACTAAAGGATTTTCTTTTCTTAGTTGGATTAGCTTCTGATAAAAGTAAAATAAAGAGTCAGGATGCTCAAGTTCATTTTCTACATTAATTTCTTTAAAGTTTGGATTTATACTTAGCCATGGTTCTCCTTTGCTAAAACCTGCTGCTTTGGTTTTATTCCATTGCATAGGTCGTCTAGCATTATCTCGTCCTTTTTTATTGATTGCTTTCAGAACTTCACTCTTTGAATAGCCTGCTTTTATTCTTTCATTGTACATGTTAATACTTTCAATATCATCTATCTCTTCTATAGAAGAAACTGGTGTATTGATCATCCCAATCTCTTCTCCTTGATAGATATAGGGCGTACCTTTCATTAAATGCAAAATTGCAGCCAACATCTTGCCACTTTTTATTCGATACTCTGGGCTATCATTTCCCCATCTTGAAATAATTCTTGGCAAATCATGATTGTTCCAAAATAAACTATTCCACCCTTCTGTTCCCAGTGAAGTTTGCCATTTTGAAAGGACTTCTTTGAGTTTTATGAAATCTAGTGGTTGGCTATCCCATTTACTCTTTCCCGGTATTTCATCTAAACTGATATGTTCAAACTGAAAGACCATGGATAATTCTTTACGAGCAGGATTGGAATAAAGCTTTGCAATTTCTGGTGTAGCTCCCCATGTTTCCCCTACCGTTAACACATCGTATTTACCAAATGTCTCCTGATTCATTCGTTGCAAATAGTCATGGAGTTTTGGACCATTCCCAGTAATCTCTCGATCCGGTATTTTACCAATTAAGTCGATGACATCCATTCTGAAACCACCAATTCCTTTAGCTAGCCAAAAATTCATTAATTTCCAAACTTCTGCTTGAACAACAGGATTCTCCCAGTTTAAATCAGGTTGTCTTTTACTAAATAAATGCAAATAATATTGATTAGAGGTTGTATCAAACTCCCATGCTGATCCACTGAAAATAGATTGCAGTTCATTAGGTGCTCCTCCTTTAACTGGATCACGCCAAATATAATAATCACGATATGGATTGTCTTTGCTTTTTTTAGCTTCACTAAACCATGGATGCTCATCTGAGGTATGATTAACGACTAGATCCATTACAATACGAATATTGCGTTTTCGAGCTTCTACTATTAACAAATCCATATCTGACATTGTTCCAAATTCTGGTAAGATTGTTTCATAATTGCTAATATCGTACCCATTATCATCATTGGGGGATTGATAAACTGGGCTAAGCCAAATAACATCAATTCCCAACTTAGCTAAGTAATCTAAGCGACTGATAATTCCAGGTAGATCCCCAATACCATCCTCATTACTATCTTGAAAACTTCTTGGATAAATTTGATATACGACAGAACTTTGCCACCATTTTTCCATTTATTTCACTCCATCACTGTAATTAATTTAAAATTCTTAATCAGCTAAAAACTGAACTTAGTTAATAGAAACTAAGTTCAGTCACTAAACTATTGAATTGCAAGTTGAATTTGATCTGAGAGTTGCTGTTTTTCTCCATAAAGGGTGATTTCTAAAGATTCCCCTTCAACTAAAAGGACAGATACATGCTCTTTGGTCACTATTACTTTTATTAAGCGACCACGATAGCTGAGTTTAAACTCGTATCCTTCCCAATCTTTTGGACAAAAAGGATTAAACTGTAATTGATTCTCATAAGTGCGCATTCCAGCAAACCCTTGAACGATCGCTAGCCAACTCCCACTCATTGACGTAATATGCAGACCGTCATCTGTGTCATTGTTGTAGTTATCTAAATCTAAACGAGCTGTTCGAGCATACAGTTCAACTGCTTTTTCTTCTAACCCAATTTCTGCTGCTAAAATAGAATGAACACAAGCTGACAATGAGGATTCGTGAACGGTCATTGGTTCATAAAATTCAAAATTTTGTTTTTTCTCTTCTATAGTATATTCATTTGTTAAAAAATAGAGTCCTTGTAAAACATCCGCTTGCTTAATAAAGCATGAGCGCAGAATTTTATCCCATGACCAATTTTGGTTTAATGGACGTTCTGCTGGATTAAGAGTTTCGGTATTACGTAAATCCTTGTCTAAGAAAGTATCATGTTGAACGAATACTCCTAATTCATCATTTTTAGGATAGTACATTTGATCAATAATTTGCTGCCATTGATTGGTTTCTTTTATAGTCATACCTAACTCTATTAATTTTTCTGGGCTTACTTTAGCAAGGCTCTCTATTGTATAACGTAAAACCCAAGTTGCCATTGTATTTGTATACCAGTTATTATTGACATTATTTTCATATTCATTTGGTCCTGTCACGCCATGAATCATATAAGCTTGATTACGTTCTGAATAATGAACACGATCTGCCCAAAATCTAGCAATAGCTGTCAAAACATCAATCCCATCCGTAATTAAATAAGATTCATCACCAGTATAATTCGTATAATTGTAAATCGCATATGCAATTGCAGCATTTCGATGAATTTCTTCAAATGTAATCTCCCATTCATTATGACACTCAACTCCAGTGAACGTTACCATTGGGTAGAGGGCTCCTTTTAAACCTTGCTGTTTCGCATTATGAATAGCTCCAGCTAATTGGTCATGACGATATTTCAATAATTGTTGGCTGACTTCTGGTTCGGTCACAGATAAATACATTGGCACAATATACGCTTCTGTATCCCAATAGGTGGCTCCTCCATATTTTTCTCCAGTAAAACCTTTAGGTCCAACGTTTAAACGCGCATCCTCTCCATAATAAGTGGAGAATAGTTGGAAAATATTGTAACGAATTCCTTGTTGCGCTTCATCATCTCCAGCAATTACAACATCTGCTTTATACCAACGTTCACCCCAAATAATTTTATGAGCACGTTCCAATTTTGCAGCGCCTTGATCGTTTGCACGTTTAAGAATATTCTCCGCCTGATTCACTTGTTGACTTGGTTCTATATCGCGGCTAGTTATGACTGCAACTAATTTAGTCAAATGGGCTTTTTCTCCTGATTTTAATTCATAGGAAAAACTTTCATTCACTAACATTTCTACATCATCACTACTATGAGTTTGATAATCTTTTGTGCTATTTTTCATCATCGTTGTTACTGTAAATTGCGGAATATCAAAATCGTTGGGTACCGTTTTAGTGGTTAAATAACTATATGCTCCATTACTACGGTCCACTTCTAGCCAAAATTTTTCATCATAATTACTATCTTCATTTGTTACATTTCCATCCAGTTTAGGAACAAATTTAATCGCAACTTTGGCACCGCTTAAAACTTCGGCAGTTACTTCCACGACACAAAGCTCTTTTTCAGCGACACTTACGTACCGTTTAAAGTTAAATCGAATTTCATTAGAACTTGAAACCCATGTATAATGGCGCGTTAGAATTCCAGTTTGCATATCTAAATCTAAATGAAAGTCTTTAATATCGTCAATAAAGGTGTCTACTTGATGTTCTCCGACAAATACATCGATACCAATGAAATTGGTTGCATTAATCACTTTGCCAAAATAATCTGGATAGCCATTTTTCCACCAACCGACACGAGTTTTATCTGGATACCAAACTCCTGCTAAATAAGTTCCACTATGCGTTTCGCCAGAGTAACCTTCTTCAAAATTCCCTCGCATTCCCATATAGCCATTCCCAATGGAAGTTAAACTTTCTTGTAAACGTTTATCTTTTTTATCTAAATTTGTAGTGGCAACTTTCCACGAATCAACTGCAAATAACCGATTAATCATTCACTTCTCCTCCTTTTATTTTTGCGCTTTTTTTGTGATTTTTCTAGGGTTTTCATTGAAATGAGTCGCAGCGAATACAGCTGTCAACATCAGGACTAGTCCAAGTGATTGGATCCCAATTAAAATAGTCATATCAAAGTGGTACAAGCCAATTAAAAGTGCGAAGAACGAGCCTAAGCCAGCTGCATTTAAAACTAGATTAAATGATTCTTTATACGTTTTAATTGAAGACAATGCATTTTTTTTCGTCATCCAAATAAAGAACGCAGCAATAAACATCACCAAGATATTACTAAAAATAATAATCGTCGCTGTCATAATCATCATTGTAAAGGCTACAAATGCTCGATTTTGTTTAAACCACTCTTGTTTGATGGCTTCTTTTAATGCGTTTTTTGTTGTTGCTTTTTTCAAAGTAAAGCTATCACTATAGCGAACCTCAAAAGAATAACCAGTCTCGTCTTTAATTAAAAAATGATTTTTTTCAAAACTAATGACATTTTTAGTTTCTTTAACGGCCGATTCAGCTAACTGGATACCAACGATTCCATTTGCTTCTTTTTGTTCAAATGGTTCATTTTCAATCAACTTTCCTGCCTCAAAACTTTGCTTTGCCATTTTCTCAGCAAATTCATCTGTTACTAAACGCATTGTATTTGGCATAATTTCTTGCAATTGAAAGTTTGTACTGTTAGTAAAATACAAGCTAACAGGAATCATGAGTAGCGCATTTAAAAAAATAAAAATCACAAAATTTTGAAACCAATTTAGATTATGACGTCCTTTAAAGACTGATTTAGGCGTCAAAATACTATTAAAATAATTAAAGGGAAATGGGGTTTTTGACATTTGGGTTCACTTCTTTTCTTAGCAAATTTGACTGATTAGCCTTTTGTTCCGCCAGCAATTAAGCCTGAAACAAAGTTTTTTTGTAACATAAAGAATAGGATAGAAATTGGCAGCGCGATTAAAATTGCACCTGCTGCAAATAATGAAACTTTTTGATTTTGAGAATCATTAATAAATGTTTGTAAACCAACTGCAACCGTTAGATTTTCTGGGGTTCTCAGTAAGAATTTAGCTAACATATAATCGCCAAATGGCCCCATAAATGCCCATAATGCTTGAACTGCAATCATTGGACGAACTAATGGTAAAACGATTTGTGCAAAAATACGGAAATGCCCCGCACCATCTAATTTGGCTGATTCATCTAAATCAATTGGAACTGTATCAAAATAGCCTTTCATTAACCAAGTATTCATAGGAATTCCGCCACCAATATAAATTAATGTTAAGAACCAATATTGATCTAACGCTCCTAATAATAAGGCCATTACATAGAAGGCTGTTAAAGCAGCCATTGTTGGAACCATTTGAATGATTAGGAAAAACAGCAAACTATTTTTTCGACCAACAAAACGATAACGACTATAAGTATAGCCCGCTAAAGTGATAACTGTTACTTGAACAATCATGGTTGAAATCGCAATAATCAACGTATTTTTATACCAAGATCCGTATAACGTTTCATTAAATAAACGGCTGAAGTTTCCCAGAGTCCATTTGCTATTGAAGTCTAAACTAAAGGCTGCGATATTTCCAGATTTAAAAGCAGAACTAATGGTAATCAAGATTGGATAGATGATAATAATCGATAGAATAATCATAAAGAGATACGTAAAGAAATGAGAGAGACGGCGTGTATTTTTTTGTGATTTTGCTAGATTTTTCATACTATAAGTCCTCCATATTAAACGCATTTGTTTTCTTGAAGATAATCAAGGATACTGCAATGACAATTGCTGAGATAATTAATGTAACTGCTGCTGCCATTGAGTATTGTGGTGAGTTTCCTGTTGTTAATTTGTAAATCCAAGAAATTAAGATATCCGTTGAACCTGCTCCACCACCCACACTACCTGGTCCCCCTTGATTAAATAGATAGATCATTGAGAAATTATTGAAATTCCCTGTATATTGGGTTACAAAAATTGGCGCAGCCACGAATAAAATCATCGGCATTGTAATTTGAGTGAAGCGCTTAAAAGCATTCGCGCCATCAATTTTAGCAGCTTCGTATAATTCGCCTGGGATTGATTGCAAAATCCCACTAGTCATCACGTAAATATAAGGGAAACCTAACCAGCCTTGAATCATAATAATTGCGACTTTCGTCCAAAATGGATCAGTTTTCCAAGCGATAGCCCCGATTTCTACAAATGGAAGATGATTTAATAAAGGAATAACCTGAGCATTAATCGCACCGATACTATCATTAAACATATTTGAAAAACTCATAATTGTGATAAACGCTGGAACGGCCCACGGCAATAAGAAGATAACACCAAAGAAACGTTTGCCTTTAATAAAATCTTGATTTGCTACTACAGCGGTAAAGACACCTAAAACAATGGCTAGCGTTGATGCACATAATGTCCAAATCAAAGTCCAACTAAATACTGATACAAAGGTAGCACGATAGGAACTTAAGAAGAAGATACTAAAGAAATTTTTAAATCCAATCCAGTCAATTAAACTTGCTGGAGGAATGTGATAGAAATCATAATTTGTAAAAGCCATAAAGACAGTTACTAGTACAGGAAAAATAATAGTAAAAATCATTAAAATATAGGCTGGAAATGTTAGCAAATAAGGAAAACCTTTATCTAATAAGTTATGAATAATTGCTTTTCCAGTTTGATTCACCTTAAAACCATGATTCCATTGTTTAGCAACTTGCTTCGCATCTAGAATATTGATTCCATAAAACACTATAAATAAAACCGTCATGATTAATTGAAGTGTTCCCTCAATCATTAAAAATAAAGAATGGTCTTCCATTGGAATTGAGCCCAATGAAATTAGCCCACTAAATGCGCTAAATCCAACAAGAATCATTTCCACTACGAATACGATAAAAATTCCTAAAAATAAAAAACCTTTAAATTTTTGTTGATTGTAAAATTGTCCTAATCCTGGGATAAGGGATAAGAGCATGGCTTTTTTTGGATCTTTTAATTGTTTAGTTGAATCTTTCATTGTTTAAGCTCCCCTTTTCTAATAGTGATGATAGCTAAGTAATCCATTCTCACTGTATTGGTAAAAGAGTATCGGCAGAGTTTGATAAATACTCCTCTGCCGAAATCTTTTTTATTTATTATTTTTGATATTTTTGTTGGATGTTTTCAGTCATTTGTTTCACGGCAGCATCAGCTGTTTGTTCTGGTGTTTTTTTACCAGAAGCTGCGTCAAACATTAAGTTTTCAGCACCTGTCCAAATTTCACCCATTTCTGGAATGTTTGGCATTGGTTGTGCATTTGCATATTGTTCAATAACTGCATTCGTCAATTCATTGTTTGATTCTTTAGCAACTTCGCGTGCAGCTTGATTTGCTGGAATTTCATTTGTTGCTTCATAAAACTTCACTTGATTGTCTTTGTTTGTTACGTAATCTAACCATTTTTGTGATACTTCTTTATTCTTAGAGTAATTGCTGACTACCCAGGCTTTTCCTCCGCCAAATGGTTGATATGCTTTGCCGTTTTTCAAAGTTGGAATAGCCGCGACACCAAAATTCACTCCTGATTCTTTATACGCTTGTGCTTGCCATGGTCCATCAATAATGGCAGCTGTTTTACTTGTAGTAAATTGATTGGTTACAAAATCACCTGCACCAGTTATATCTTGCATTCCTTTTGGCCAAACATCTTGGAACCATTTCACACCATATGAAATTCCTTCAACAGCCCCCTTATTATTTAAGCCAATATCGGTTGGATCTGTACCATCTTTACCAAAAACATAACCACCATACCCTGAAATTAAACCATATGAATAATAGAAATCTGTCCATTTAGCTAAGAAACCGGTATTTTTACCTGCTTCTGCTGCAAAATCAAAACGTGGATCTTTTGCTAAAGTTTCTAGCTCATCAAAAGTTTTTGGCGCTTCTGAAACTAAATCTTTATTATAGTAAAGAACTAAGGTTTCAATAACGGCTGGTTCACCGAAAGTTTTTCCGTCAACTTCAACTTGTGCTTTATCTGTTTTATCGTAGTTCGATTCATTCCCTAATTTTACTTCCGACAAATGACCTTGCTGACCTAATGAACCAATTCGGTCATATGCTGACATCATTACATCAGGCGCTTTGCCAGCTGGACCATCTAGGGATAGAGCATCTAATTGGTCAAACATATCTTTTTCAACGACTTTTATTTTTACATCATTTTCTTTTTCAAAATCAGCTTTAATATCATTTACATACTTCACATAACCTTGTGCTACTGAAATAGTTAAGCTTTTATTATCATCGGCAGCTGCATCTTTTTTTGTATCTTTTCCATTACCACACGCGACCAAACTTAAAATAACACCTGCAGAAACTAAACCTAGTGCAATTTTCTTAAAACTTTTTTTATTCATTTGAAAATCCTCCTCGTTTCATCAATTCTTCTTTGCTTTACACTCATTATTATGTCGTCTGAAACCCCTTTTTGCAAACGTTTTCTGGCTGTTACCGCTAACAGAATATTAAAATCAAGGTTCACTGATTAATTAAAAGTGATTTTGTTTATTCTCTACAAAAAAATAACAAATAACAGCATATAAAAAAGCTTGAGACAAAACTATTTTTTAGCTTTGCCTCGAGCTTTTTTGCTGTATAAAGGTTGGTAACAAGCCTTATCTTGTCTTACTTTAGTTTTCTAAACACACGATAAATCCATTAGGTTCAATGTTTATTTGATTCTGAGTTCCTTCAGTCAATTGAGATAAAACAACTTTATTATGTGTCAGTAGCTCAATCTCAGCATTTTCTGTTCCTTGGTTAAAGTAACAAATTAAGGTCCCTTCTTTTCCAACACGTTTAAAACCAATAACCTTTTTCTCCTCTTCTATTAAAATCCATTCCAATGATCCAAGGCTTAAAATCTTTTGATACGTCTTTCGTAATTGGATTAATTTTTTTGTAAAGTCTAACATTTTCAAATCTTGTTCTGCAGGTTCCCAGATCATACATTTGCGGCAATCCGGGTCATTCTCGCCATCCATCCCAATCTCTGTTCCGTAGTAAATACAAGGGGAACCGTGTTGTAAGAAGGTAAAAGCTAAAGTTGCTTTAGCTAAATCTTTATTCCCTTCGCAAATAGTTAGCAGACGTGCCGTATCATGAGAGTCTAGCATATTAAACTGAACCTCATTAGTCTGTTGACGGTACAGCATTAACTGCTCATTTAAACCTGCTACCATTTTACTTGGAGCAATCCGTTTTGCTACAAAGAAATCTTCAATCGTTTCTGTATAAGCATAGTTCATTACTGCATGAAATTCATCGCCTTGTAACCAACTTTGTGAAGAATGCCAAATTTCCCCCAAAATATAAAAATCTTCTTTGATTGCGGTTGTTGCTTGATAGAACTTCTTCCAAAAATGATGATCAACTTCATTGGCAACATCTAAACGCCAAGCATCAATATCAAATTCACGAATCCAATATGTTGCGATATCCAACAAATAGGCTTGAACTTCAGGATTTGCTGTATTTAATTTAGGCATATGTGGAGTAAAAGCAAATGTATCATAAGAAACGGTTCTCGCACCTTCATTATTGCCATTCTTTCCAATGTCGACAGGGAAACTATGAACGTGGAACCAATCAAGATACTTAGATTTTTCTTGATTTTTAACAACATCTTGCCATAAAGGCGAAACATCACCAGTATGATTAAAGACTGCATCTAACATAATCCGAATCCCACGTTTATGCGCTTCTTCAACTAATTTTTTAAAGGTTTCTTTGTCACCAAAATCTGGATCAATCTCATAATAGTCAATCGTATCGTATTTGTGATTCGATGAAGCTTTAAAAATCGGACAGAAATAAATACCGTTAATACCTAGATCAACTAAATAATCTAGGTGATCGATTACTCCTTGTAAGTCACCACCATAAAAATCTTCCCGATCAGGATGTTCCTTACTTCCCCAAGGCAGTGCATTTTTAGGTGTAATTGCTGGATTTCCATTTGCAAATCGTTCTGGAAAAATCTGATACCAAATTGTTTCCTTTACCCACTCTGGTGATTTAAATCGGTCAATTTCTTGAAAATAAGGCATTCTAAAGAAATACCCTGGATTCGCTAGCGTTTCTGATGTATATGGAAATGCACCGCGATCTCCATAAAAAATAGCTTCGCCATCATTGTCAACAACATGAAACCCATATTGTAACCGGCGATAGGGTGCAGTAGTCGCGATTTGCCAGTAATCATGGAAATCCGTACTCGCCACTAGCTCCATTTTTTGTTCTTCTTTGTACCAACTGTCTTCGTGAAACAAATAAGGATCTCCACTAATTAATCCTACCGAGGCAACATCACCTTTTTTTGTTCTAAGTCGAACATGAAAATCTCCTGTTTGATACAAATAAGCGTACTCACTATCTGGTCTGTGTAAAATCGCTGCTGTTTCCATAATTCTTCCCGCATCCTTCCAAGTTCAATTCAATTTATTTTTTTGTTTGCATGACAAAGCTACTAAACGGTCCTAATGTGATAGCTGTTTTTGTTAATTTACTATCACCAACTTGCATGAGTCGTTCATCCATTTGTAAATTAGCAGCATCTAAGACAGTTAATGACACTGTTTCACCGGTCATATTGGCTAAAACTAACGCTTCTTCATGTTCCCAACTACGAATATATCCATATGTCTGATCATTGGTTTCCACTAATTCAAAATCACCTTTTGTAAATAAGTCTGTCTTTTTTAATGCTAAAAGTTGACGATAATAGGCTAAGATGCTGTCTTCAGATTGTTCCTCATCTACAACTGTATAATCCAATTCATCATTGACACCACTCCATGGTTTAACTGTTGAAAATCCACTGTTTGGACTATTATCCCATTGCATAACGCCACGGCTCGCATCTTTACTACTAGCATTCAAACAAGCCAAAATTTCTGATTCTGTATATCCTAATTGTTGTGCTTGTTGATAGAAATCGACAGCTCCTGGGTCCTCATAGTCTGCTAAGCTTGTAATAGCTAAGTTTTCCATGCCTAATTCTTCACCATTTAAAATAAAAGAAATACCTTTTTGCAAATACATAACGGTTGCTAGCGTTTTGCTACTATTCTTGCGATAGTTTTGAGCATCTCCAAATCTAGAGACCAAGCGCGGCATATCATGATTGTTCCAATATAACGTTGGTCCGCCAGCATGGGCTAATTTTTCTTGCCATTCAACCATGGTTTCTTTAAACTTAACTAAATCTAGTTTTCCCGGCTGCATTCCTAAAGGCAACCGAGAATCTTTTTCACTTTCATCTTCAGTAAAATAACGAAATGTGATTACTGAATCACATTGATTGGCTTGTGGTTCAGTGTATTGCACTGCTAGATCAACTTCAGCTGAAGCTGCTTCACCGACAATAAAAATATCCGGTTTAATACATCGTAACGCTTTCACAAATTTGGCTAAATACTCCTGTACTTTCGGCAAGTTTGCATAATATTCTTCTGCAATCGCAAGTTCTCCCGGTGGAACGCCAGCCACATCAGGATACCCCTCAGCTTTGGCCAGATGAATAAAGGCATCTAAACGAAAACCATCAATTCCTTCATTTAACCAAAATTTTGCAATATCAAGCATCGCAATCTGAACTTCAGGATTAGCCCAATTTAAATCTGGCATTTCTTTGGCAAATAAATGAAAGTAATACTCCGAACCATTAGGCTCTTTTTGCCATGTTGACCCACCAAAAAATGAGGCCCAATTATTGGGTGCTACATTGTTTTCTTTGCCCTCTGCCCATAAATAGTACTCTCGATATAAATTATCAGGACCTTTCAATGCTTCTTGAAACCAAGGATGTTGATCGGATGTATGATTTAACACAAAATCAACTATTATCTTAATTTGACGCTGATGCGCTTCTTGAATAAGTTCTCTAACATCTGCTAAGCTACCAAAAATCGAATCAATTCCATAATAGTTAGAAATATCATACCCATTATCAATTTGTGGAGAAATAAAAATTGGATTCAACCAGATAACATTAATTCCGATAGATTGAATATAATCTAATCGTTGAATAATTCCTTGGATATCTCCGATGCCATCATGGTTGCTATCTTGAAAACTTCTTGGATAAATTTGATATACGATTGCGGATTGCCACCAATTTAAGTCTGCCATCTTTACACCTCTGCTTTTTTAGTTAATCAATCAAATTTATTTTTTACTTCTCATTTAGCTTAAACAAAAATGATTCTTCTGACAACTCAAATCGGATTGTTAGCGGTAACAGAAATGAACAAACAAAAAAAGCCGAGGTTTTCTTCTCAGCTTACTTTCTTAAAAACTATCAATATCTTGTGGTTCCACCGTTGATTCCCGAATAATTAGCTCTGGATCAAATAGCACATTGCCTTGTGGTGCACCATTTTGAGCAATTTTATTTAGTAGCATCTTCGCACACGCGACTCCCATCTCAATAACATGTTGTTTAATTGTTGTCAGTTGCGGGGAAGCAATCTGATCTAAAAATACTCCATCAAATCCAATAATGCCGTATTCTTGTGGAATCTTTCCTCCTAATTTTAGAATACTTCGTTCAATTCCAATCGCCAAACGATCTGATCCACAAACAAAAACCGTTCCTTTAGGAAAGTCCACCCAATTATCACTAATAAATTTTGCTGTATAGCGTGATCGATTTTCAAATCGATGAATTTGTGGAATCCGTTGTTCTTTTTGCATCGTATTAATATACCCTGCTTCTCGAGAATATTCAAAAGGTTCTTTAACATCTAAGCCAATAAAAATTATTTTACTATATCCTTCAGCAATAGCATGCTCTGTGGCCTTTTTAGTTCCTGCTTTATTGTCAGTATCAACAAAATCATGACCGTGATGATTCTCACCAAATAACACAACTGGTTTCGTCGCTCGTTCAATCCAATCATAATCCTTTTCACGCATTCCCGTTATAATATATCCGTCGCAGGCACCAATATCAAAATTATTTTTCGTGACTAATTGCAATGTATAGTGATGCTTATCTAATTCTTGTGCAACGCCTGTTAAAAGATTCATATAATAAGGTTCTGTCGTGTCCATCTCTTCTAAAATAAAGAACTTAATGATTTGTGTTCGATTGTTAGCAAGCGCTTTAGCTGCTACGTTTGGTCGATAATCTAATTCTTTCATTGCCTGAAATACTAATTCTTTTAGTTCATCTGTTACTTGTTCTGGATGATTAATTACTCGTGAAACGGTCATCTTTGAAACATTTGCTCGTTTAGCCACATCAGTTAATGTTGCCATAACAACCCCCACCTCGTTCATTCCTAGCTAGTTTATCTAAATTCATTCTTATAATTAGATAAAAATCAGTAGTTTCTATCTAACATTATAGCAAATGTTTTTCATTTGTCTTCCTAAATTTGAAGAAATTCTCTTATAAAAGAATGTTTCACTACCAACCTCTCTATTTATGCAAGAAGATTAAGGAAATATGATACAATACAAACACGACTGTCCCAACTGTTACAAATAGAAAGAAAGGAGCAATAAGAATTGGAAATAGATCAAATACTTGAGCTAGTCAATCGCTCAGAGTTACGTGATTGGTTAGAAAAAAACAGTGATTCTGCCAACTATTGTTGGGTAATTGTTAGCATTCGTCCCGAAACTGGGAAACTTCATTATTTAGATGTTGTGGAGGAAGCCTTATGTTTTGGGTGGATTGATGGGATTAAAAAGAAAACCCACCTTGGATTAGTTCAAAGATTAAGTCCTCGATCAAAAAAAAGTCAGTGGACTGAATTAAATAAAGAGCGCGTCCGCCGCTTAGAAAAATTAGGATTAATGACCAACTCTGGTCGTCAAGTACTACCTAATATGGAATTAACAGCTTTTTTAATTGATAAGAGTATTGAAACAAAACTAAAAGAAAATAGTGACGTTTATGTTAATTTTTTGGCATTTCCTGATTTATATAAACGAATCCGTATTGATACGATTCAAAGCAATCCTAAACATTCTGATTTATTTGAAAAAAGATTAATTAAATTTATCGAAAATACAAAAACGAATACTCTCTACGGTGCCTGGAACGACGATGGACGACTAATTGATTACTAAAAAAAAACGATTCATCTGATTATCAAGCGACTCCCAAAAATTAGATTTTTTCAGTCTAATTTTTAATAATCGCTACACAGACGAATCGTATTTATTGATTTAATGACTCATTGTAATTGAAGAGTTTTCTGAACCTGATTCATGCTTACGCTTTGCTAGACAGTCTGGACAAGTTCCATACATTTCCATACGATGATGGGATACTTCAAAACCAGTTAGATTTGATGCAACAACTTCTACGTCGTCTAGACCAGGATAATAAATATCCACAATTTTACCACATTCTTCGCAGATAGCATGGTAATGTTGAGTTGAAGTGAAATCAAAACGACTAGAAGAATCGCCATATACCATTTCTTGTACAAAGCCGATTTTAGTAAATAAGCGAAGATTGTTATAAACGGTAGCAACACTCATATTAGGAAAACGTTCAGCTAAAGCACGATAAATTTCATCTGCTGTTGGGTGGCTTTCAGATTCAATTAAATATTCCAAAATAGCATAACGCTGTGGCGTAATACGAATATTCGAGGCCTTTAGCTTTTCAATTGAATGGGCAACCATTGAATTTTTCATCTTGCTTCCTCCTTGTGTAATTAAAAACACGAATTCATTTAGTAAAGAATAGGTTAATTAAATTTTATGAAAAAGATTGATTTTTTAGTAAGTTTTATGCAATTAATAGACCTTAAAACTTTCTCTTTAAAGTCTATCATACTGCTATTCTAGTCAATTTGCAATAATTTATCCAAATATCCTATTTCTTTTAAAGTTTATTTGCACTTAAGTCCAAGGCAACGTACAATGGAAAGGGAAATATGTAATTATACTGGAGGTTTTTTAATGTTAAAACATACGGAATCTGATCGTCTTGCTGGCGAAGCAGATAAAGTGATTGTTGGTGGAGTAAATAGCCCTAGTCGCTCTTTTAAGGGAGTTGGCGGTGGCAATCCAGTCACAATGATAAAGGGAGATGGATGTTATTTATATGATGTTGATGGTAATCGTTACATTGATTATTTAGCAGCCTTTGGTCCAATTATTACTGGCTTTAATCACCCTCATATTGTAAAAGCAATTAAAAAAGCTGCTGAAACAGGTGTTTTATTCGGAACACCAACTGAACATGAGATTACTTTTGCAAAAATGCTAACTGATGCAATTCCTTCAATGGATAAAGTCCGGTTTACCAATTCAGGAACAGAAGCTGTTATGTCGACAATTCGTGTAGCTCGTGCCTTTACTAATAGAGAGTTAGTTGTAAAATTTTCGGGAGCATACCACGGTCACTTTGACTTGGTACTTGTTGAAGCTGGTAGCGGTCCTTCAACCCTTGGTGCTAGTGACTCTGCGGGTGTAACTACTGGAACTGCAAAAGAAGTACTCACTGTTCCATTTAATCAAATTGAACCTTTTAAAGCTGTCATGGCTAAATGGGGATCGCAAGTTGCGGCTGTCTTAGTAGAGCCTATTATTGGAAACTTCGGTATGGTTCCTCCTGTTCCTGGCTTTTTAGAAGCCGTTAACGACATTACTCATGAACATGGTGCCTTAGTAATTTATGATGAAGTCATTACTAATTTTAGATTTCATTATGGAGCTGCCCAAGATATGTTAGGAGTTATTCCTGATTTAACTGCTTTTGGTAAATCGATTGGAGGTGGCTTACCAATCGGAGCTTATGGTGGGCCAAAACGTATTATGGATACTGTTGCACCATTAGGTCCTGCATATCAAGCTGGTACTATGTCAGGAAACCCACTTTCAATGCAAGCTGGAATTGCGTGTTTGGAAGTTTTACAAGAGCCAGGAATTTACGAACGAATGGCACATTATGCTGAACAACTACGTGACGCTTTGTTAGTTGCTGGTGAAAAAAATAATATTCCAACCATTGTCAATCAAATTGGTGGATCACTTACTGTCTATTTTTCTGAACATCCAATCTTCAATTATGATGATGCTAAAAATACGGATTCTATTCGTTTCGGTAAATTCTTTAAGTTAATGCTTGATGAAGGAATTAACTTAGCACCAAGTAAATTTGAAGCATGGTTCTTAACTATTATGCATACTCAAGCAGATATTGATGCAACAATTGTCGCAATTAACAATGCTTTTGCAAAATTAGATTAGCTATTTACCTAAAAAACTCAGTTGACTTAAAATCAACTGAGTTTTTTAGTATAATTTGATTACAAAATTTAAGAAAAAATTACCACTTTTTTACATAAAAACTTTGCTATATCTGGTAGAATGACTTACTATAAAACTAGTAAGAAGAATGAAAATGGAGTTGAGTAATTACTATGAAATTAGGTGCCAGAACCCTCAAAACAGGGTTGGCCATTGCAATTGCACTATATGTTTCAGGGTTAATTGGAATTCCATCCGTAACCTTTGCAGCCATATCCGCAATTTTTGCCATGCAACCCTCTGTCAAACGTTCATTACAAACTTTAAGAGACCAAACAATTGGGAATGTTTTAGGAGCAGGTGTTGCTGTCGTTACTGTATTAACTTTAGGAAAACAGTATCTCTTAATTGGATTTGCTGCAGTTATCTTAATCGCTATTCTTAATTATTTAGAATTGGATCAAGTAATCGGATTAGCCACTGTGACATTAATTGTTGTGATGACAACTTCAGAAGAGAGTTTTATGCTTTACGCTGTACTTCGTTTTTCATCAACAATGATTGGAATCCTAACGGCCTTCGTAATTAATAGTATTTTTTTTCCACCAAAATATGAAGAAAAACTGTATCATGTGATTGATTTTGCTACTACTGAAATCCTAAAATGGATTCGTGCAAGCGTCCGGAATAATACTGAATATCCTTTTTTAAAAAAGGACTTGCATTGGGTCCGAAACCAAATGACTAAGATGGATTTTTACTATTCCCTTTTTAAAGAGGAAGGTGGCTATTCAAAAAAGAAACGTTTCCAAAATTTACGAAAAATAGTTGTTTATCGTCAAATGATTTCTACAACAAAAGCTGCTTATAATTTACTAAAAACCATGCATAATAATGAAAATTCATTTAGTAATTTCCCAAAAGAACTACGGGTCTTAATTCGTGAACGCTTAGAAACTTTATTGAGCGCTCATGAACAAATACTTTTAAAATTTAATGGACGAGTGCCACCTAATAGTGTGAATTTTATTGCCAATAACCGTTCACTTCGGAAAGAATTTATGGATTCTTTTTTTGATGCAGCAAATACAGATGAAAACTTCAAAGACGGCTATCTACAAAGCAATTCTGTTATTCATATTCTATCAAGTATTTTAAACTATGAAGAATATTTAGAACATCTAAATACTTTAGTAACCAGTTATAAGGGCAATCATTGGAATCCTACTACGGACATCTCAAATATTGAAAATGTTGAACATTAAACTAAAAGCGGCACATTCGATCATTACTGATTGAATGTGCCGCTTTTTATTTATTTGATTCCAGAAGTGGTATCCATTGGTACCTCTAACTGTGCATTAAATAACTCAGCTGTCATAGAAGTTCCGTTATCATTTAGTTGAAGACCATCTGCATTTAAAGTACTTGCTAAATCAATTCCACCTGCTTGTAATTTTTCATTATACAGTCCATAAAGATTGATAACAGGAATTGAATTTTGCATCAGCATCTCTTCCGCTTCAGCTGTGTAACTTTTATAATCTAAGGTTCTAGAATTAAATTTTTCACTTAAGCTACTACTTGGAGTAGGTGTTACAGCGATAACTAAACTTTCTGGTAATTGTTCCTTAATCGCTTGATAGTTAGCCAAAATTGCTTGATTAGAATTTTCCAATGAAATATCGATCTTTTGATTTCCTATTACTGGTAACATAAAAAAGACAATTTCTGGATTTACAGCTACTAAATCAGCAACTTTATTTTCATTTGTTAATTTATTAGAATCATAACCTGGGAAATAAACTTGGCTTAACTCAACTTTTTTTGAACCTATTTTTTCACTAAATGTAGCTTTTACTTTTTCTGTCCATTTTTCTGACTTGACATTATCTCCATAAAAAGCAATTTTTAAGCTACCTTTTTTCTGTTCCACTAATGTTCCATAATCAATTAAAGACAAAGCTCCACGATTTGCTTGAAATCCTTCAAGCTTCTTGTTTAACTCTGCTTGTTTAGTATCTTCTTCTTTTTTAGTCTCTACTTTAACAACTTGTTGTTGTGCTGCACCTTGACGTAATAATTCTTCTTTTTTGTTATTTGAATAACTTTTCCCAAATAAAATAATAGCAATTGTAATAATAAAACCTACTAAAAGTAATCCTATACTTTTTCTGTTCAATTCCCCTACCCCTTTAGCATTAATTTTGTGTTCAAAAAAATTCCAAAATCCTAACTATAAATAACTACACACCAGAAAAATACCTTTTTAACTAATTGCTTAAAAAGGTATCTTTATACTAGCAAGAACACTACACTCCTCATCCACTTTACATAAGCCCACTTATTTACGTGACAACTGCTGATAACGTTCATACCAAAGTTTAACATATTCATCAGAAAATGGACCTTTTTCTTCGTTAATCCATTCAACTAAAATTTTTACATTTTCCTTTAAAATATGATCAATATCATTTGGATAATGCCACTTTTTACGATGGGCTTCATACTCATCTACATCCAATAAGCGCTTCTCACCGTCAGGAAAAACCTTGATGTCTAAATCATAATCAATATACTTCAACGCTTCTTCATCCATAGTGTAGGGTGAAGCTAGATTACAATAGTACGAAACGCCATTTTCGCGAATCATTGCAATAATGTTGAACCAATAATGTTTATGAAAATAAACAATCGCTGGTTCACGGGTTAGCCAACGTCTGCCATCAGCTTCCGTTACAAGTGTATGATCGTTACAACCAATAACTGACTGTTCACTTGTTTTTAAAACCATAGTATCTCGCCATGTTCGATGCAAACTACCATCATGTTTATAGCTTTGGATGGTGATGTATTCTCCTTCTTTTGGAATACGCATCCCATGCCCAACTTTCTTTTTTCTCTACATTTGAAGAGAATTAGTCACTATACGGATAAAATCCGAACTCATGAATTATTATATCATAAAAAGAAATCATTTTCTAAATTATTATACTAGCCAAATTTAAAATAAAATCTTCCAATTTTCAAGGTAATTATCCTAGTCTACTAAATTCTTTCTTTTTCTTAATTTCACTCAACTTACTACGCAAATTAGCCCAATCGCTATCACTAGGAACAGAATCCCAAATTAAGGTTCTTTCTTGAATTAAATTAAAAGGAATATTGAATGTATCTGCTAAAATCAAATCAGTATTTTCGGTGACTTCATTAACAAAAATCAAATAATATTGTCCCATTTTTTTTAATTCTTTTTTCAATAAAAATTCCAATAATCGGCTATGAGAAGAATATAAATAGACATAGATAGGCTCTGTGTAGTTTTGGACATCAACAGAGATAAATAATATCAACATATAACTTTGAAAAAGAAGTTCTTTATTATGATAGATTTCAGCAAACTCTTTATGAGAAATAAATTCAACATACGTCTTACTTAACATCTTATAAAAGGAGGGATAAATGCGGTCAAAACTCTGAATCTCTAGTTGATCAACGAACGGTGAAAGATTTCCATCAAATAAAAAACAATACAAATGAACACTAAACAAGTTAGCCAGTAAAACGAATAATGGACCACCTTCTAAAGACTTCGATAAATAGTTATCTAAATCTTCAGTAAATTGATAAGAGGCTGTTTTATAAATCTGATCTTTTTTTGCGATGCTTTCTAGCAAGCCATCCATTTGGGGATCATAAGTTAAATAATGCATATTCACAAGCGTAATCGAAAAACAAAAATCGACTTCAGCTTGGCATTTCTTTAATGAAATTTCGGGACTTAGCTCTTTAAAAAAATCTTGCATCTTTTCTTTATTTTCTTGATAGATTGATGCAGTCATTCCTAATTGTTGGATTTCAGAAATTGTTTCAATATAATTTCCAGCAGCAATACGCGTTAAAATAATCGCATACCATAGCTCAAGTTTGTTATCATTAATTAAACGATTTTCTTCTAGAAATTTATTTGAAATAAAAGAGTAATGAATTTCATTAACTAAATCTTTATCGAATTCAAATGGCCAATTAGCACTAGAACGCGTTTCCCAAAAAAATGAATAATAAAAATAACGAATTAATTTTTCTTTCCCGATAATTTGTAAATTTCCAGATTGCTGTAACTCTAAATTAAAATTAGCCAAAACCTCTTTAACATCGTTAATCTTTCGATAGGTTGAAGCTTGACTTAAAAAGAAATCTCTAGCATATTCTGACGTACTTTTTGTTCGATTAAAGTAACAATCTAAAATAACTCGGTATTCAAATGATTTTTTTAAATATTCATGAGTCAAGCTATCTAATGAAAAATTAGCGTTAAATTCAGCTTTAACGAATTTGCCTACTACATAGATTTTAACTGTTGTGATTTCAAAGCTTTCGATGTCTTCAGCTAGGGAATCAATGGTGGTAATTAGTGTCTGGCTGGAACAGTTTAGCTCCTTGGAGATACGAGATATTGTGCTATTGGGATAATTATTTTTGACTAATTTAATTAAATTAATTTTTCTAGTTTGTAGTTTATCTAAAAAATATTTCATGACGTACCATTCCCCTTATTTAGACTAGTTATTCACTATTATCATTTAAAATGAAATGATTAGCTAATAAATTGAGTTCTCTTCAAAATTTGCCTTATAATAAAAAAAGTAATCTATCTTTTTATTTATTATATACTAGAAAACAAGAAAAAAAAGAGAAACTCGTAGGTTTCTCTTTTTTTTCTAACAATTTATTTAACTTACAACTAATTTTCCAAGGATATGGTTTGCTAAAAAATTAAGTCAATTCAACTTTTAGCAGGAAAGCTAAATTGCTTAAGAATTTTTTTGGAAAGTCTTTTCATTTTTACTTGTTGTTGTTTTTTCAACGTTCATACGTACTTGATTTTTTTCTACTACACTCTTAATTAATTGTTCAACTAATGTTGGCATAAGGCTTTGCTCCTCTTCTTGTCCATTTTTTTTAGGGGATGAGGCTACTACGTTCAGCACTCATTTAATACTTATCGATTTTAATTGTTGAAATTCTGTCACAATTAAAAATCTTACTTCTTTTGAATTATAGCATTTTTTTTAGTACATATGTACTATTTTGTTTAGTAGCATTTTCTCTACCTAACAAATACTATTTAGAAACATACTATTATCAGTACATTCAGCTTTATTTACAGGTATTTCTCTCTAATTTTAGCTTTTTTCCAAAAAAATGATAAAATACTTAAATAATCTAGCTTGACTTCTGCTAAACACCTTAAATCCCTATGGAATAGAATCAAAAAACATATCTTATTTATCGAATTTAGTCAAGTATTTCTGCCACATTTTTTGTTGAGGTCCTGGAAAAGTATAATTTGAAAAGTCACTTGGATGCACCCAAAGACAATTTTCTGGTAATTCCGTGAGCATTTCATTGGACATTTTTCCATAATAGATAGCGATATACCATTTTAGATGGCTAAACAAATGAATAACCTCTGCAAAAGGTTTTTTTAACCAAATTGGTTCAATAGAGTAACTTGTTTTTACTTCAGAAGATAAATTCTTCAGTACACCATCTTCAAACTCTTGAGGCATTGCTGCATTCAAGGTTCCTATTTTTAAGGGGATATCCTTAATCAAAGACTCCTCTGTAAGCAAAGGGAACGTCCACATATTAGCAAGTAACCCTTCTGATGGGCGTTTTTCCAGTAAAAATTCACCTGACTCATTTTGAATAATCGCTCCGGCATAATAAACAGGCTTCGCCTTCTTCTTTTTACTTTTCACAGGATATTCAAGCATTTTTCCTGATTCAAAAGCTGCACAAAACTGATTAATCGGACATAAATTACAAGTTGGAGTTGTTGGCGTGCAAATACTAGAACCTAGATCCATCATAGCTTGATTAAAGTCACCAGGTTTATGTGGATCAATAATTTCAGTCATTACGGCTTCAAAGATCTTTCTTGATGCTGGTTTAGCAATGTCTTCACTAATCTCAAATAAGCGACTAACCACGCGCATCACATTTCCATCCACTGCTGGAATTGGAAGCTGAAAAGCCATACTAGAAATCGCTCCAGTTGTATAAGGACCAATTCCTTTTAGTGAAGCAATATCAGTAGGATTTTGTGGCATTTCACCATCAAATTCACTCACAATCTGAATCGCCGCTTTTTGTAAATTACGCACTCTAGAATAATAGCCTAGCCCTTCCCAAGCTTTTAATAAAACATCTTCATCAGCTGCTGCTAAATCACTAATTTTTGGGAAAAGCTTCATAAAATTAAGATAGTATGGGATCACCGTATCAACTCTTGTTTGTTGCAACATAATTTCAGAAACCCAAATTCGATAAGGGTTATTATTTTCACGCCATGGTAATGTTCTTTTTTCTAAATCATACCAACTTAAGAAGGTACTTCTAAATTCTTCGATTTTTTGTGGTTGCCACATTGTTACATCTAACTTATTTATTTCATTTACCTTCTTATTAGTTGTCATTCGTCCTCTTCTTCCATCTCTTTTTCTGTAATAAATTGGCTAATCAAATCGCTGGGAAAGCCTTTTTGAAATAAACTAGTCTTGACCTTTTGGATTTGTTTAAAAGGCTCTAAACGGCTATTTTTACGCCACAGCTTCTCTCCTTGATCTTGTAAGGCGTTGTATTCATCTTCCTCGTCTTTTTCTGTGTCAATTGATTGCAAAACTTCTTGAATAAGATCACTGGAAAAACCTTTTTGCATCAAATTTTGCTGAATTTTATTTTTAGTCTCTCTTGAAGAGCTACGAGCAGTTCTTTTTAAGACCTTTTCGGCCAACTCAATACCATTTTCTAGCATTTGATCGCATGGATACTGTTCCAAGCCGTTGGCAATTACTTCATCCGTTAAGCCACGACGCTTAAGCTCTTGAGTAATGACTCTGGGTCCCTTACCGCCAAGATTAGCACCTGTTCGGGTATAACTTTCAGCATAAGTTAGGTCGTTGATATAATTTTGTTCTTTTAGTTTATCAATCACAGTTTGTGCTGTCGTTAGTGAAATTTCATGCTTAACTAAATCATCTCGGACTTCTTTTTCAGAGCGTAGTCCATAGTTTAAATAATTCAAAGCACGGTTATAGGCCTTGCGAAATCCATCTTGCTCTTCTAATTCTTTCCGAAATTCAGGTGAAATCTCCATTCCTTTATGCAATACATAATGAACCAGAATCGCTTCATCAACTGGAAATGCATACTCTCCATTTAAATAAATATTGTAGCGTTCTTTAGCTTTTTTTTGAACTTCAATCTTAGTAATAACTGGAAATGTGGTGTCCTCTTTTGAGATAAATTGTTCTAGTTTAATCTCTTTAGGCATTTAGATTCCTCCCAATAGTCTGTGAATTTGTTAGTAGTATTTAACTAAATGAATCAATCATCTTTACTTTACCCTACAAAGGAATATTTGGCTAGTCATCATTTCTTTTGATACCTTTTTCATCATTTTTTTTAATCTCAAATTTAATATAATAATAAAAATAGTAAATTCATAGATTTTCAACCTAAGTGAGACAATTTGTGTTAAAATAAAAAACAAACAATTTTTTATTTTAGGGGGATTTATTTAATGAAGAAAAAAATCGGAGCATCACTAACTTTACTAGTATTAAGCCTTGTTATTTTAGCTAGTTGTAGTATGAGTCCACAACAAAAATTCTTAAAAAACTTAGCCAGTAGTCAAAGTAAAGAACAAGTAAGCGGTGAATACGAGGTTGGGATTACTAATCTGGAATTAGATTCACAACTGCTAGCTAGCAATCCTTTTTTAGGTTTGGTAGTCCCTCAAGTTAAAGCAACTAAGATTTCTGGAAATTATACAAGTGATAAGAAAAAACAACTCTCTGAAAATAATATCCAATTGAAGCTTTTAGGATCAACGTTGCCTATTACAACCATTAGCAATGAAAATTCGACTGTCTTAACTATGAGTTCAGTTACTGGTTTTTCCAAGACTCTTGAACTTTTCCAAGGTCTGACAGGTGGAAATGCTTCTCAACTTAATTCTCTTAGCCAAGCCATTACTACAAATGGATGGGAAACTAATTATATTTCTGTAAATGATGCTGTCACAAGTACTCAATCTGCCAAAGAAAAAGTTGCTTTAACTGCTAAGGAAGAAAAAACTTTAAAGAGTTTAAATATGGAGCTGGCAAAAGAAATGATGAATTATTTCAAAACAGTTGATAAAACTGTTTTTGTTGAAAAAGATGAGATCCTTACAATGACCTTGAACAAAAAAGAATTTCAAGGATTATTTAGTCGTTTACAAAAAGTTTTAGCTGACAATAAAGAATATCAAACTGTTTTAAATAAAACTACTAGCACCTCTGCCTTACCTATATCAGCAGATACAATTAAAGCGTTGGCAGATAGTAACACCTATAAAGATTATGAAAAATTAGAATTAGCTATTGGTATTAACCAAAAAAATCAAGATACGTCGTTTTCTGTGATACTTTCTCCAAAAGATTCTACTAAACAAGGAATCAAAACGATTCAACTTGAAGGAACTTTAGTCTATACAAAATTTAAAGGAACTCCTAAGTTTCCTACTAAAGAACAAATTATCACAACTCAACAGCTTTCAGAAGCTATGAATTCAGCATCAAAAAAATAAAATCAACGATACTAGTAAATTTGGACTAAAAACCTAATTTACTAGTATTTTCTTTTTAATTGAAAAATCAAACTGAATCCCTCTTTTTCATGCTATAATAACAGTGACTAAATTTGAACCAGAATGGAAGGTAATTATGAATCCACAACATACTATTGAGATTGGCCAACGTTTTCCTTTGACTATTAAACGTCTAGGAATTAACGGTGAGGGCATCGGTTATTATAAACGTACGATTGTCTTTGTCAAAGGAGCTTTGCCTGAAGAAGAAGTCGTAGCTGAAGTGACTGAAGTTATGCCTAAGTTTGCCACTGCAACAATTAAAAAAATACGAAAAAAATCTAAAAATCGTGTTGTTCCACCTTGTGACGTTTATGAAGCATGTGGTGGTTGTCAATTACAGCACTTAGCCTATGACAAACAATTAGACTTTAAACGTGATATGGTTTTACAATCCCTAGAAAAATTTAAACCTGCTGGCTTTGAAGACTTTGATCTTCGCCCTACTCTTGGAATGGCTGATCCTTGGCGCTATCGGAACAAAGCTCAATTCCAAGTTCGTATGACTGAAGATAACCAAGTAATTGCGGGGCTTTATGGTGAAGGTACTCATCAGCTAGTTGATATTAATAACTGCTTAGTACAACGTCCAGAAACTACCAAGGTAATCCAAGCTGTCAAAAAATTATTAACTGAATTGGAAATTCCAATCTATAATGAAATTAAGCATAGCGGGATTGTCAAAACGATTGTTTGTCGTGTCGGTATTCAAACTGGTGAAATTCAATTAGTACTCGTAACTAATAGTAAAAAACTACCTAAGAAAAAACAATTTCTTGAAGAAATAAAAACACAGTTGCCTGAAGTCGTTTCAATTATGCAAAACGTGAATCAAGAAAAAACTTCCTTAGTTATGGGAGACGAAACGATTCATTTAGCTGGAAAATCTAGTATTACTGAAAAATTAGATGATCTTGCCTTTGACCTGTCTGCCCGTGCTTTCTTCCAATTAAATCCTGAACAAACTGCTGTCTTATACGATGAAGCACGTAAAGCACTTAAACTACAAGCAAATGAAACTTTAGTTGATGCATATTGTGGAGTTGGAACAATTGGCTTAAGTTTGGCAAAAGAGGCAAAAGAAGTTCGTGGCATGGATATTATTCCAGAAGCAATTGAAGATGCTAAACGTAATGCTAATAAAATGGGCTTTGAACATGTTCGCTATGAAGTTGGAAAAGCAGAGTCTTTATTACCATTATGGATGAAACGTGGTTTTAAACCCGATGCATTAGTCGTGGATCCACCTAGAACTGGTTTAGATCGTGAATTAATTAAAGCAATCAATAAAGCAAAACCTAAAAAAATGGTCTATATTTCTTGTAATCCTTCAACTTTGGCACGTGACTTAGTTGATTTAGGCAAGGTCTATAAAATTGATTATTTACAATCGGTTGATTTATTTCCACAAACTGCTCGTTGTGAAGTTGTTGTAAGACTGACAGCTAAATAAAAGTGCCTTCCACTAGTAAATAAGCTTATTTATTAGTGGAAGTTCTTTTGTTTAATCTTACTAATAATCATTTTTCATTTCAAAAAATTTTATGATAAAAAAAATTTACGCTGTCATTTATGTTATACTTATCAGTGCAAATAATCGAAGAGTATCGTTCTTTGATAGGAGTGTGGAGATAGTGAAAGGAGCAGATAATGCTGTGATTGTTTTAGCTGGAATGATTGGTGCTGGAAAAAGTACCTATACAAAATTAATTTCAGATGCGTTAGATAGCGAGGCTTTTTATGAAAGTGTTGATGATAATCGTATCTTAGAAAAATTTTATGAGGATCCAAAACGTTGGGCTTTCTCATTACAAATTTATTTTTTAAATACACGTTTTAGAAGCATTAAAGATGCTCTACAGCATCAAAATAATGTATTAGATCGTTCTATTTACGAAGACGCTTTGTTTACTAAAATCAATTATGAAGAAGGCAATATGAGTGATGCCGAAATGGATACGTATTTAGATTTATTGGATAATATGATGGAAGAATTAGATACTATGCCTAAAAAATCTCCAGATTTATTAATCTATCTACGTGGCTCATTAGATACTGTGTTAGAAAGAATCAAAAAACGTGGTCGTTCATTTGAACAAATTGAAAATAACACCGATTTATTAAATTACTATAAACATCTTCACAGTCGGTATGATGGCTGGTTTGAAGAGTATGATAAAAGTCCAACTTTAGTTATTGATATTAATCAACATGATTTAGAAAATCCAGATGATGCTGAAAAAATCATTGCTCTAATTAAAGAAAGATTGAAAGAAGTCCGTTAGTCTAAAATATAAAAAAGGAGCCTTAAAAAAAAAGGCTCCTTTTTTGATTGTCATATTATCTAAAGATTAAACTTCAAATGATTTAGGTTTCTCTTGGCTTAAACCAAATTCAAAAGCAATTGCATCTAAAATTCGTTTTGAAGCAAAGCCGTCTCCATATGGATTACTGGCTGTTGCCATTTTCTTGTAAGCCACTGAATCATCTAAGAGTTCAGTCATTGCTGCTAAAACATCTTTTGTCTCTGTTCCAACTAAACGTAAGGTTCCTGCTGCTACACCCTCTGGTCGCTCAGTAGTATCCCGCAACACTAAAACAGGTACACCTAATGAAGGAGCTTCCTCTTGAACACCACCAGAATCACTCATAATCATATAGCTACGTGAGGCTAGGTTATGAAAATCAATTACATCTAATGGTGCGATTAAATGAATTCTAGGATGATTCCCTAGAATACTAGCAGCTGCTTCTTGCACAACTGGATTCAAGTGAACTGGATAGACAACCTCAATATCCTCATGACTATCAACAACTTGACGAATCGCATGAAATACACGATTCATTGGCTCTCCTTGATTCTCTCGACGATGCATAGTCATTAAGACTAAACGATGCTCTGGATTTATTTTTGTTAATACTTCATGATGATAATCTTCTTTAACCGTTTCCTTTAACGCATCAATTGCCGTATTTCCAGTAATGAAAATATGCTCAGCAGAATGATTCTCTTGTAATAAGTTTGCTTCACTTTCAACTGTTGGTGCAAAATATAAATCGGAAAGAACATCTACAACTTGACGATTCATTTCTTCTGGGAAAGGCGAATATTTATTCCAAGTACGTAATCCAGCTTCCACATGACCTAATTTTATTTGATTATAAAAGGCCGAAATTCCAGCAGCAAAAGAAGTCGTTGTATCACCATGAACCAAAATAATATCTGGTTGTGCTTCTTTGACCACTGCTTCCAGACCAACTAAAACATTGGCTGTAATGTCAGCTAACGTTTGACGATCCTTCATCACATTTAAATCATAATCTGGCTTAATAGTAAAAATCTCTAGCACTTGGTCTAGCATTTGGCGATGCTGTGCAGTCACTGTTACAATCGATTCAAAACGATCAGATTGACGTTCGATTTCTAAAACCAATGGAGCCATCTTAATAGCTTCAGGTCTGGTTCCAAAAATTGTCATGATTTTAATTTTTTTCATAATTTGCACGTCCTATATAGTGTATTTTGAAAACAACGTTATCTCATACAGTATATCATATCTACTATATATCTAAATAATAGAAAGCAACACCTTATCTATCTTTCATTGTTTATTAACAATAATGTATTACTGCTATAATAATTAACCAAAATGGAAGCACCAATAATAGACCGTTTTTTATCCCACGATAGAAATTCATTTATTCCACCTCATTTAATTTAGTTTAACAAGGATAGGTAGCAAAATTATGAAGAAAAGCTAAAGTTACTTTTAATATATTAAAGTTTTTTTTAATGTGGTAAACTAAGATTAGTGATTTAACAATTTGAGGAGGAACAAAAAGATGACAATTTTAGTATTAGGTGGAGCTGGCTATATTGGTTCCCATGCTGTCGATCAATTAATTGAAAAAAAATATGATGTAGTAGTTGTAGATAATTTACAAACTGGACATTCTGAAGCTATTCATAAACAAGCTCGTTTTTATAAAGGTGATATTCGCGATAAGCCTTTTTTAGAAAACGTTTTCAAAAAAGAAACAATTAATGGTGTTTTACACTTTGCTGCTAACTCACTAGTTGGGGAATCTATGGAAATTCCTCTTCACTATTTTAATAATAATGTTTATGGAACTCAAGTTTTACTAGAAGTTATGGAGCAGTTTGCTGTAAAAAATATTGTTTTCTCCTCTTCTGCTGCAACCTATGGTGAACCAAAGGCCTTACCTATTATGGAAACAGCCGAAACAAACCCAGAAAGTCCTTATGGTGAAACAAAATTAATGATGGAAAAAATGCTTAAGTGGTGTGATAAAGCCTATGGTATGAACTATGTTGCTTTACGTTACTTCAATGTAGCTGGAGCAAAATTAGATGGGACAATCGGAGAAGATCATACACCTGAATCACATTTATTGCCAATTATTTTACAAACCGCTTTAGGACAACGAAAAGAATTAACTATTTTTGGCGATGATTATTCAACACCAGATGGAACTTGCATTCGTGACTACGTTCATGTGGTAGATTTAATTGAAGCACATATTCTAGCACTAGAATATTTAAATGCTGGAAATGGAAGTAACACATTTAATTTAGGAAGCTCAGCTGGTTTTTCAGTGCAAGAAATGCTTGAAGCCGCTCGTAAAATTACCGGTAGAGAAATTCCTGCAAAAGTTGTTGAACGTCGCGCAGGTGATCCAAGTACTTTAGTTGCAGCAAGTGAAAAAGCACGCACTGTTTTAGGATGGGAGCCACAATATACTGATATGCCAACTATTATTGAATCGGCTTGGAAATGGCATGTCAATCATCCGAATGGCTATTAAAGTTAAGAGCTTACTATAAATATAAAAAACACTGTAAGAAATCCATTTTTTCAAATGTTGATTTCTTACAGTGTTTTTAATTTTATTTCAATTCCAAATTACTTCTTAAAACTCCTGAAACACGAGCAATTTCTTCTGGTGAAACAATTTGATAGGAAATATTATCAATCATTGTTCCCGTACCTTGCATCTGAACTTGTTCAATATTTCCAGCAGCAGCTTTATACTTCGCTTGAATGTCGTACATATTATCAAAAGTTAAATTAGTTTTCATGTTATTCTGCATTGCATTTAGAATATCTTGATAGTTTGTCAATGTTGAGAATGTTGCCGCTTTTTTTACAACTGCTTCAATTACTTGACGTTGACGACCTTGACGACCATAGTCACCCGTTGGATCTTCGTATCTCATTCTAGAGTATGCTAAGGCTTGTTCACCGTTTAAGTGTATTGCTCCTTTAGTGAAACTAATACCATCTTGACTAAAAGTTAAAGGACTATTCACATCAATCCCACCAACTGCATCTACAATATCCTTAATTCCTTGCATATTGACTTCAACGTAATAATCAATTGGAATATTTAAAAGTTTTTGAACCGTATTTACAGACATAGATACCCCACCAAAAGCGTATGCATGGTTAATTTTATCAGTAGTTCCATATCCAACTATTTCAGTATAAGTATCTCGAGGAATACTTACAATTTTAGATTCATTCGTATTCGGATTAACGGTCATAATCATAATCGAATCTGAACGTCCTTGCTCTGTTCGACCTAAGTCCCCAGTATCAACACCAAGAAGTAATACAGAAAAAGAATCTTTTCCTTTTTCAATACTCACCGGCTCTTTACGAACTTCTTCTTTATCTACTTTTTGATAAATCTTATCTGTTGTTTTGGTTACATCTTTATATACTTTAAGAGCGTATACTCCCATAGCTCCAATCATTAGAAGGAAGATACAGAGTACCCAAATTAAAATTTTCTTTGTTTTTGACATTTACATTGCTCCTTAATTTTATTAACAAAAATTTTATTCAACATTTTATTTATCGTCCAATTGAATAATACTCAATTCCGCTAACTTTTACACTACTTAAATCATAACAATTTCGACCATCGTAAACAACAGGCGTTTTCATAATATTTTTATATTTTTCAAGTTTATAGTTAACAACATCTTTCCATTCTGTCATAATAAAACAAATTTCAGCATTTTTAAGTGCGTTATCAATTGAGTCTGTATACTGAATTTTATCTCCAAAAATCATTTTTGCTCGTTCAATACCAACAGGATCATAGGCAGTAACTTCCGCTCCTCTTTCGATTAAATAATTTATATTTGGAATTGAAGGAGCTTCTCTCATATCATCTGTTCCAGGTTTGAATGTTAAACCTAAAACAGCGATTTTCATCCCTAAAAAACTATCGAACTTTTTACGAGCTTGTCTTACAAGTTTTAATTTTTGTTTTTCATTTACTTCTATCGCTGCTTTGATTGTTTTTAGTTCATAATCATGATCATTAGCTAACCAATGTAACGCTTTTGTATCTTTTGGAAAACAAGAACCACCATATCCAACACCCGCTTTTAAAAACTTACTACCGATTCGCTCATCATAACTCATCCCTTTGGCCACATCTTCTATATTAGCGCCAACAATTTCACATAAATTTGCAATATCATTCATAAATGATATTTTTAAAGCCAGAAAATCATTTGATGCATACTTTATCATCTCTGCACTTCTTCTATTAGTCACTATAATAGGTTGTTTAAATGGCTCATAAACTATCCGTAAACGTTCTTCTGCCCATTTACTTTCTACACCAATTGCAATTCTAGATGCATAAAGAGTATCTCTAACAGCTGTTCCCTGAGCTAAAAATTCTGGATTTGAAGCAATTTCAATATGAACATTGTTTTTTAAGTTTTGAATAAGATATTTTTCTATATCATCATTTGTACCAATTGGTACAGTAGATTTAATGACTACTAAGCAATCTTTTTCAACATTTTCAGCAATTTGTTTTGCAACTAGACGTACAAAGTCTAAGTTAGCAGAGCCATCACTTCTTTCAGGAGTTCCCACAGCAATCATAACAATATCAGCATCTTTGTATTCTTTTTTATAATCAACTGAATAGTTTAGTTTTTTTGAAGAATAATTTTTTTTCATTAATTCTTCAAGCCCCTCTTCATAAATTGGAGAATTGCCTTTCTTCATAGATTCAATTTTCTCTTCATCAATATCAATACAAGTAACTGAGTTGCCAACTTCAGCAAGACACACACCTGTAACTAATCCAACATAACCTGTTCCCGCAATTACAATTTTCAATATGATCAACCTCTTTTTATGTTGTTTTTTATAACTATTTTATTACTTATAATGACATCTCAATAAAGTTCAGCTAATATCTCATCTTTTAATAGTTCCATTTTACGTTCGCAATCTAATTCTGTTTCACCAAGTACACTTAAATATATTTTGATTTTAGGTTCTGTTCCAGATGGCCTTAAACAAAACCAAGAGCCATCTTCTAAAATAAATTTTAATACATTGGATTTTGGAAGACTAATTGGAAAACTTGTTTTTTCTAATAGATTTATTTTTATTTTTTTTTGAAAGTCTTCAACAAACTTAACCATACCAATTTTTGTTGATTTTATTGGATTTTTTCTATAGTTAAGCATTATTTCTTGAATTTTTTGCTCTCCTTCTAGTCCTTTTAAACTGATAGAAAAAAGTTCTTCTTTATAATATCCATACTCTTCATAAATAGTGTGTAATGCATCAAATAAATTCATATCTTTATTTTTATAATAAGTTGCTATTTCTGATATTATAACAGCTGCTTGTATTGCATCTTTATCCCTAACAAAATCACCTATCAAGAATCCATAGCTCTCTTCATAACCCAAAATAAATTTACTATCCTTTGGTATCATATTAATTTGTTCTCCAATAAATTTAAAACCTGTTAATGTATTAATAGTCTTTACACCATATTTATTTGCAATCATTTCACCTAGATTCGACGTAACTATAGTTTTCAATAAAAAGTTTTCATTATAATTTTTTAATTTTTCTTTATAGTTTGATAGTAAGTACGTTAGGATTAAAGCTCCTAATTGATTACCATTAACTTGTCTATATTCATTATTAAAATCTTTTACCATCACTCCTAAACGATCAGAATCTGGATCTGTTGCTAATAAAATATCAGCTCCGACTTTTTCTCCATATTGAATAGCCAAATTAAATGCAGAATATTCTTCTGGATTAGGAGATTCTACAGTCGAGAAGTTTGAATCAAAGTTACTTTGTTCTTTAACAATTATCACATTTTTAAAACCAGCATCTTTTAATGCTTGTGGTACTAATTTTTTTGCTGTTCCATGTAAAGAAGAAAACACAATTAAAAGATTATTCCCAACATTTTTTATCAGCTCTTTATCAATTATCAAAGAATTAACCTTTTCTAAATAGGCATTCTCTACTCTATTTCCTATTATTGAAAAGTTAGGATTATTAAAAAGAAAATCATCTGAAATTACCTTAATTCTAAATTCATCTTCTACTAAATCAATGTATTTCTTTATAGAATTTGCTTCATGAGTAACAATCTGAGCTCCAGTTTCGTTATATATTTTATATCCATTATAATTGGAAGGATTATGACTGGCAGTTATTACGATTCCTATATCTGCCTTAAGATATCTTACAGCAAATGAAAGTAATGGTGTTGGGCGAACATCATCAAATATATATACTTTAAAACCATGAGTAATAAAATTTTTTGCAACTTCAAGACAAAATTCTTTGGACATAAATCTTGTATCATATGCAATAACAATACTTTTTTCTTTATTATTTTTCTCCTCTAAATACAAAGATAATCCTTCGGTTATTTTTCTAATAGTATAAATATTTAATTTATTAGTTCCAATCCCAAGCTCTCCACGAACTCCACCTGTACCAAAATCTATATATTTATAAAAACTATCCATTTTTTCCTGTTTCTTCATACACAATAATCTAGTTTTCATTTTATCATCATGATCTAGTTTTTCTAACCATTTATTGTAATTTTTTTCATAAATTTCCATTTTTATCCCACCTAATTCTTTAAAAATATTTTTAATAATTCTGTATTCTCAAGAGTTTCCCCAGCGAAATCATTTAAAATATTACCCGTTTTAAAAATTTCATTTGTATCCTTGTTAATTAAGCTACCATTTAAAATAGTAATAAAAACATGCTCCTCACTATCTAAAGAATAGTTAGAACCTCTACTTATTTTTATTAACTCAATTTTATAATCTTTTTTGTTAGAGTAAGTTGTTATACTTCCCCATTTTTTTTCTTGATACATTGGAGCTAATTTTATACTTTCATTAAAAATATCTTTTATTTTTGGACTACTTTCTTTATCAGATACCATAATTCCATCTGGACTTGCAGCAACTACTATATTCTTTAATCCAATAGCTACTATGGGAATATCAAGTTCATTGATAATGTTTGTATTATAACAATCATCAGTTAAAACAACCTCACCAATAGATTCTTTGGACATTTCTTCGGTTAAGGTATTCCATGTTCCTAAATCTTTCCAAAATCCATCATATCTAATACAAAATATTGACTGTGCCTTTTCTACAAATTCATAATCAAAACTATTTTTAGGAATTTCAATATATCTATGCAATAACTCTGTATAATTCAATGGTAATGAATAATTTAATAAAATATCATTCATTTTCTTTAATTTAAAAGCAAAAACTCCAGCATTCCACACAGCATTAAAATTTAGTAATTCTTTAGCAATAATAGTTGTGGGTTTTTCTTTAAAATAATCGACTTCAAATGTGGTAGTAGTCGTACTACTACTTTTAGGTATAATATAGCCATATTTTTCAGAAGGAAAAGTAGGATTTATACCAATTAGACCAAGTTCAGCACTACTCTCATTAAATAAATTTTCAAGTTCCTTAATTTTTTCAAAAAATGATAATTCAGTATAGGGATCTACTGGTAAAACACAAACTACTTCATTTTCATCAATTCCCATTAAAGATTTTAAATAGGTAGTAGATAGCGCAATCGCAGCAAACGTATCTCGTCTTTCTGGCTCTAGAATTATCTTTTTAGGATCAATTTCAATTTGAGATTCAATCATTTCTAGTTGAGAATTTTCAGTTGCAATAAAAGTATCATTAGCTAGTCCAACTGCTTCTAATTGTCTCCAAACTCTCTGAAGCATAGACTCTGCGTCTCCATTTTCAGTTTCTAAAACCTTTAAAAATTGCTTTGACCTTTGGGTGTTAGAAAGTGGCCATAACCTCTTACCAGAACCACCAGACAATAAAATTAATTTCATTAATTTTTCCCACCTTCTGTACCCATTTTTTTATTACTCATATCAGAGCAATAGTAACCATATAATAAACTAAAACAACCAAAAGCAGTTAATGTTATAGAATAACCATAGATAATTAAAAACCAAAAACTACCAATTAAAATCCAAGGATTATCATTTATATTTTTCATTAAATTTCTAAGCACTTTAAATAGTACATATAATCCAAATAGTCCATTGCTAAGAAAAACTACATTAAGCGTTTCATGCATATTGTAAAATATTCTATAATTCCATTCATCAACTGTAAACGCATCTAAATCATACATATTAAATAAACTACGAGTATCCGTTATAGAACCAAGAAATCCTTTTCCAAAAAAGAAAAAATAAGGTTTTTTTAAATACTCTGAAATAATATTTAAAAACTCTGAAACTCTATATTTAGGTGAACTTGGTAAATTATCGAACCAATTTCCATCCCAAAATTTAATCAACGCAAAAGCTTGATCAAATTTAGATTTAAAAAGAATACTATCTGCTGACAAATTTCCTATTAACTCTACAAAAACAAGAATAAAAATTGGTAATAAAAATAGTAATAAAAATAAAGGGATAATTTTTTTGTTTTTAGCATAAATTATTGTTATCAAAATCGGTAATAAAAAATAAACAATAATTATTTTTCCTTGTGCATTATATACTAAGCTTATATAACCTGCTATAAAAATTAAAACATAAGACCACTTTGGAATTCTATAGTCATAAAAATAAAAGATAAATATAAATGGAAAAAACTGTACTATACTCTGAATTAATAATGTATTCACACCACCATAATAACCAAAATTACCATTAAAAAAAGAAAAAATTATTGAAATTGAAATTGCAAATAATGCAGCAAATAAAAATTGCCCCAATTTTATTACTACTTCTTCATCTTCTTTATCTATTATATAAATAAAACAGATTATCAAAAGAATAGGGATCGCTGATACACTATATACAGAACTTAAATATTTAGTTAGAACTCCTGGTAAGTTTTGTATTCTGTTATCATTAAAAAGGATTGTAACTAATCCCATAATTATAGCAAATATATTCAACAATATTATATTTTTACTAATTGAATAAACTAATGAAAATGAATTTTTAAGCTCTTTTAATTTAACTCCATTTGAAAAAAATAATATTACTATTGGTAATAAACAAATTATCCCTAAATTTATTCCACCTATTCTGAAGTTTTTAAACCCGTAAAAAGCTTGTGTTTCAAAAAAATAATCAAACTCAAAACTTAATGTTAAAAATATTATATAGTAACCTAAATAGTATGTTATTTTTTTTCTAAAATAGCAAACTGCCAAAATAATTATCTCCATGATCACTAAAATCAAAGAGAGAAAATAATTTGAATAAAATAAAGAATTACACACCACTACAATTGATGCTACTAAAATAAGTTTCGTATTCCAAATATTCAATTTCATTAATGTATTCCAACTTATTTCTTTTTTTGTTAACATACTGTCACCTCATTTCGTTTACTTAATATTAGCTCTTAAAGAGATTAGTAAATATTTTTTCAATTTTTTTATCCGAATGTTCTTCTTTAAAAATACTAAACTCATTTTGTTGTTCCTCTGTAATCTCATTATTTTTCAATATTAAAAGAAACTCTTTTAATGAATTAACGTCACTAATATTTTTACAAATATTAGGAAACTTACTATTATAATGTGTAATTAAAGGAATATTATTTCCAATTAAAATTTTATTACTTGATAAAGAATCTACAAGTGTACCACTCATTCTATACTTAAAAGTTACCGGAAATGGCATGAAAATTGATTTTGCTTGACTGATTTTTTGATCATAGAAATCTTCTTTCAAAAAACCGTTAAAAACTGTTAAATAATCATTATCAAATTCTTGGTATTTTGATTTAATAATAATTTTTATTTTATTGTCAAGAAAAAAAGAAGTACTTTTTTCACTTTTTATTATATCTGTAATAAAGTCTTCATCATTACTATTACTTAAAGCAACACATTCATACATAGTCTTATGTATCAAATCATTGCTAGTAGACTTCTTATTAATTTGATGTGGAATTACATTAATTACATTTTTATCTATTCCACAAGTAATCAAGTAATCTTTTATAAAATCTTCAAAAACAATATGCGAAACCTTTTTTTTATATGAATTAAAAAAAAAGCGCTTTACTCTATTTGTTGTTTCATCAATGTTATTATGCTGTAACAACATAATGTTCGATTTTTTAAAAAAAAATATTCTACATAGAGCAAATATAATTGTGTCATAAGAAGCTATAAAAATATATTTAGGCTTTTCCTTTCGTGATAAAGCGGCCGCTCTTAATGTTATTTTAAATGAAGTTAATCTTGCTTTAAATCGCCCAACTTTTAGTTTAGGCGATTCTTCAATTAAATTATACTTATCAATATTTTTATAATAATTTTTTGGAACATAAGCTTTAGTATCTATTATTTTTGATAGAATATTTATAAAAAATTCATTTTGTCTTTTGTGTCCTATAGGATATACTAAATCAATATAAAATAATTTCATTTGAACTCCTTCTCAATATTTTTTATTTTTAAATAATAAATTCCAATTCCTACAACTAATAAATACCTTATTAAGCTAGCAATGAGATTCCCATAGGCAAAACCTTTTAATCCCCATACATTCATTAGTGGTATTGAAAATCCAACATATGATACTGCATAAATGGATTGTATAAAAGTTTGATACCATAACGGGCAGTATCTCATAAGAGCAGGTTGTAGTAATGCTGCTACAGCCGAAATAATAGCTGCAAAACTTGCAAATATATATACATTTTCAATACTATTCATTAAATTAGGATACAATATCCTTATTAAAAATGGAGATAGTAAAATGGAGGTTATTAAAGCTAGTAAACCTAAGAAAAAAGAAAAGAAAAACAATATTTTAAAAATTTTCCAACCATCTTTATTTTCTTCAGAAGATAAATAACTCAAAATAACATTCGAAAGAGGTAACAAAACTATACCTGCTAGTTTTCCAACTAATGATGCTGCATAATATATGGCTACCTGTGAAGCTCCTAAAAATGGATAAATTAAAAGTCTATCTACATAGGTCATCATGCTATAAACACTACTAGAAGTAATTAACTGAAAATAATCTAAACCAACCTTTTTTGAAAATTTAAAATTAAAATTAAATTCACTCTTCCAATTTGTTGTATAGTATAGAAATAAAAAGGAAATTATCTCACCTATTAGGAATACAATTACCCAAGTTTTTATAAAGAATATAAAAACAATTAAACCAAAAATATATCCTAGACTTGTCATAATCATATGAAGAAATATCATTTTAAAATTTAAATTTATTCTATAATAAACTACTAAATAGGATCTAATAGCTATAAAAGAAGTTAAAACGAGAAGCATTAAAAATGAAATTTTATCTATTTCTCCTAAAAAAAAGAAATAGATAAAATTAGATGTTATAAAAGAAAAAAAGATGGTCATTAAAAACAAGAAATTAAAACTTTCGTTTTCCTCAAAAGTATATTTACCTTTTGATAAAAGTCTGATTTGGCTCAAACTTCCTCCAAATATCACACCTATTGCATTAGATATCCCCATAACTGTTAAAAGAGTACCAAAAGAAGCTTCCGATATATTTTTTGAAATAATTGGATATACAACTATTTGTGATGATACTGTGAAAATTAGATTTGCTACAATGTTTAATAAAAAATCAAAATACATTTTTTTTTTCAATGAGTACACACTCACTTTCAATACAAATTGTAATAGATATTTTTTAGCCTCTGTTCCATCTTATCCCAAGAGTATTTTGGATAAGCATTACTAGAATTAATTTTATATTCTTTCAATATTTCTTTATTATCTGAAATGAACTCTAATAAAGTAGCTATCTCATTAATTGAATAATCGACTGAGAATCCAATTTTTTCTTTTAATATAATATCATCCATTCCAGTATCTTTAGCAACAATAATTGGTTTACCTAACATCATTGCTTCGTAGATTTTATTTGGAGCAGAATATTTATGATTTGGGATAGTTGGATCATAAATAGCAAACATTAAATCAGATTCACTATATAATTCTAGCGATTTTTCATAGTCAATTGTTCCCAAAAACGCTATATTAGAAAATTCTTTTGAATATTTATTTACCTTATCTATAGATGTTCCATTCCCAGCAATGGTTAACAAAAGTTTATCATTTTTTGAAACAATTTCTAACATTTCATCAATAAATCTTGTTTTTGATAATGTTCCTACATAGCAAATACTAGTTCTACTAGTATTTGCTATGTAGGAATTTTTTTCTACCTCAATGAACTTATTTTTCACGGGAGTGTTGTAAATAATTTCTATTTTTTTTGGTTTACTCCCATCTATTTGCGCCATTCTTTCATTCGTACAAATAATAGTGCAGTCAGCTTTAGAAATAACTAAAAATTCCATTTTTTTTATAATCTTTTTTAATGTTCTAGGAATTCCTGATTTACTATCAACATAAAAGTCTAAAATATGATATACATATTTTTTTTTAAAAAAAATACTCATAACTAATGCTGGTAAACCCGTATCTAAATCAAATGCATGAATAACTTCATATTGCTTTCTATCTTTAATCAAAATATTCAGAAGTTTAAACATATAAAACATTAAATTAAATAAATTTTTTAATCCACTATTCTCATTACTTTTTACATTAAGCTCCTTATTAAGGATATAATCTTCACCAATTCTATATTTATTTTCACTAATATTCTCTGTAGTTTTTTCTCCTCGTAATCTACTAATTATAGTAACATTATATCCCATAAAATAAAGTGATTCAGCTATTCTTTTAATATCCGCACTAGTCTTTGCTACTGAATTTCTTAATACATAAATGTTCATATTAACCTCACCTACCTAGTCGATTCTGCTTTTTCCCAAAATGGTTTTGATTTACCAGTTAACTCATTTTTTGCTCCCACAAGCTGTGCAAATATTGTCATTGAATAATAAAATGGTAAATAAAAGAGTTTTGATTTATATTTGATCCCTAAGATTGCTAACAAATAAAAGATACTCTGCAAAATAAATATTACAAAAAATAGAAAGGATTCATTCATGATTAACAGATTACTTACATAAAAAATAATATGAAGTAGATACAGATTGTTTCTCAACAATCTGTGAGAAAAATAAAAGAAACTAAACCAGCCATATTTAAATATATTATATTTAGATATATCGGAAAAACTAATACTTAGTATTTGCCTAGACATTCTTACTTTTCGTTTAAATTCATCCTCACTTACTTCTCCAGCTTTTTCATGAGCAATAGCTTTTTCATTATATTTGGCCTTTTTATTTTTTAAAACCATTTTTTGAGGAAAAATACTATCGTGTGATTGAACTAAATTTATATCTACGTAATCAATTTTTCTAACCCCATACAAAGCACCATTTCCTGCTGTAATAGAAGCTATATCAGATTCTATTTTTCTCATTAATAAGTCATAACTCCAATAATTATTCTCAGTTTCACTAGATTCTGCTACATATGAATTAGAGTAACTCAATTTTCCAGCTACATATCCAATTGATAAATCATTAAAGTAGCTCACAATTTCTTTAACTGCATTCTTATCTAATATTGAATTCGCATCTGAAAATATTAAAATATCTCCTTTAGCAATTTTTACAGTTTCATTTTGAGCATTAGTTTTGCCTTTTCTTTCTTGTACCTTGTAAAGACTAATATCAAAATTAGAATTTTCTTTAATAAAAGTTTCAACAATAGCATTTGTATCATCTGTGCTATTATCAGAAGCTATTATTATCTCTATATTTTTTTTGTAGTCTAGCGAAATTAAATTTTTTAATTTATTCTTTATAACAGATTCCTCATTATGAGCAGGGATAATAATTGTTACAGAAGGATTAAACGTTTCACTACTATTTATTATATCCTTTTTTATTATTTTACTAAGAAATACTAATACTAATGGATATCCTATTAAAGTAAAAAAAATGAGAAATCCACTTAAAAAATATATAATCTCCAACTCTAGCACCCTCTCAGAATATTTTGTAATTGTTTAATTACTCTAGTTAGTTCTTCATCACTCATATTTGAACCAGAAGGAACACATAAACCTCTTTCAAATAAAAGAGTAGATGTTGCTTTTTCTGATTGATTATTTGAATAGAATTTATTATTTTTAAATAGAGGTTGTAAGTGTAGTGGTTTCCATAAAGCCCTAGTTTCAATATTTACTTCATTCATCTTATCCATGATTTCATATGGGTTTAGTTGAATAATCGTTGGATCTACTGTCAATGCTGACAACCATCTATTTGATTTTGTATTTTCCAATTCAGGCATAAAATCGATTCCTTCAATACTTGATAGCTCTTGATAATAGGTTTCAAATATTTCTCTTCTACGTGCAACCCGATCATCTAAGACTTGTAATTGAGCAATACCTACTCCTGCAAGAATATTACTCATACGATAATTGTATCCTACAACTGAGTGTTGGTAGTGTGGAGCTTGATCTCTTGCTTGTGTTGCTAAAAAATGTGATTTGGCAACAATTTCTTCATCATCTGAAATTAAAACACCACCACCTGAGGTAGTGATAATTTTATTTCCATTGAAAGAATAAATTCCAATTTTTCCTAAAGTACCACTTTTTTTGCCTTTGTAGTCTGCCCCTAGAGATTCTGCTGCATCTTCTACAATTGGTACATGAAAGTGATTGGCAATTTCAAGTAGCTCATCCATTTGTGCACTTTGACCATATAGATTAACAACAATAATTGCTTTGGGTAATTGATTAGCCTTCTTTGCATCGCTTAATGCATGTTCTAAAGCCTTGGGACTCATATTCCATGTATCGGTCTCTGAATCAATGAAAGTTAGTTCTGCTCCTAAATAAAGTGCTGGATTAGCACTAGCAATAAAAGTAAACGATGAACAAAATACTGAATCTCCTTGACCAACACCTAAAATATCTAAGGCTAGATGAATTGCACCAGTACCAGAACTTGTTACCGAAGCACCTTTTACTCCTGCATAGGCAGCAATATCTTTTTCAAATTGATCTACATTAGGACCCAACGGAGCAATCCAGTTCGTATCAAAAGCATCCTTAATATAATTTTGCTCATTTCCTGACATATGAGGTGAAGATAATAGAATTCTTTTCATAGTATACCTACACTTCTTTCCGTATTTTTATGACTTTTGCTGGAACACCAACAGAAGTTGTATTAGCTGGCACATCTTTAATTACAACACTACCTGCACCAATTATAGCATTTTTTCCAATTTTTAAATTCTGAATAATTTGAGATCCAGTTCCAACTTCAACACCATCATCTGTCTCTATAAAACCAGAAATATTTACAGTAGGATAAAATGTATTAAAAGATTTTATTTGTACATCATGCCCTATTGTGGTATTTAGATTAATAATATTAAAGTTTCCAAGTTTAATATCTACTGTCAAAATTGAGTTTGCACAAATAATATTTCCTTCACCTAATTGAACTTGTTTTCCCATAATTACAGATGGATCAATAACTGTAGGAAATGTTAACCTAGAATTTGATTTAATTTTACCAATGATTTTTTTTCTTACTTCTGAATTGCCAATTGCACAAACAATAGCAATTTCAGATTGCCAGTTAACTAAATCATCCGTTGATCCGACAATATCATAGCCGTATATTTTTTTATTAGTATTATCATCAAAAAATCCAATTATTTTCCAGTCACCAGTTCGTTCAATTAAGAAAGCAATCTCTTTACCGAATCCGCCAGAACCAACAATAGCAATTTCTTTCATTTTTACACTCTCCCAACAATAAACGAATAATTAGTAGTTGCTGAACCACCAATATTTAACATCATTGCATTTTTTGCATTTGTTATTTGATACCCCACAGCTGTGCCAGTAACTTGTTTATGCAAATCCAATAGCATTCTGACCCCACTAGCTCCTACTGGATGTCCACACCCAATTAAACCACCACTCGGATTAATTGGTTTACTTCCTTCTATTTCAATAATTCCTTGCTCAATAACTTCAAATTCGTTACCTGGAGCACAAATTCCAAAACTTGAAATAGCAAGATATTCACTTGAAGTAAAACAATCATGTGTTTCAAATACATCAATATCATTAACACTTAACTTAGCGCGTTGATATGTATCATCAATAGTTTGTTTTGTCCAAGGTAAAATATATGGGCTTTCTTTACTTAATGATAGTTTAGTCTTTAATAGCATCGGCGCAACACGATGTCCCCAGCCTTTAATTTCAGACTTATTGCTATTACTTGTTTTAAAGTTTTCATTAACTAGCACAACCCCAACAGCACCATCCGTCACTTGAGAACAATCCGAAATGGCTAACAGTCCTCCAATTGATGGATTTGAATCTGTACCTCTTAATTTAGCTTGTTCTAAACTCATATACCATTTTCTCGTTTGTGCTAATTTATTTTGTTTAGCATTTTTGTAATTCTTATTTGATAATAGTGCCAAACTATCCATAATTCGTTCTTGATTGGCTTTGTCTCGATTAACAATCTCATCTGCAATACTGCCAAATAGTTTAGGAAATGGAAAAGAAATTCCTTTAGCCTCTTTTTCATAAAAAGCCGCTAAACCTAAAATATCTCCACCTGTTGTTGAATTTACTGTTTTCATTAATTCCCATCCAATAACTAAAGTAACATCATAATCTTCTGCTCGTAGCTTAGTTATTGCAGCATCAATGGCCACAGATCCAGAAGCACATGCTGCTTCATATCTAGCAGAAGGAACCCCGTAAAAAGCAGAATGGACTTCTGTTAATAAAGCACCTAAATGACCTTGATTAACATAACTTTCACCTCCAAAGTTACCAATAAAACAAGCAATTCTATTTTGTTTATTTAATTTTGCAATATCTTCATAGGATAAATTAGCATTTTTCAAAGTATCTTCCACTACTTCTGTTAATAAAGCAATAAAACTTTTTCCTTCTTTTGTCCAATTTCTTTCAAAATCCGTTTGCGCGCCACCCAATATATATATTTTTCCCACCATGAAAACCTCCAACTCAGAATAATTTACGCTTTTAGAAACTTCCGATAATCATAAGCTGAAGGCTTTACTTCGTCAAGAATACTATCAAGTACATCTTGAGATATTTGATTTTCAGCATATTTTAGATACAGTTTTCTAAACTCACCCACCCCACCAAATAAATAAATTAAATCTTGTGGAGCAATCCAATTAAATCCATTTACTAAAGCATCATCAATTGATGTTATATCATCAGAGACCTCTAGAGAAATTACTAAACTATAAACAATATGCTCTGCTAGCAAAGATTTAATTATACTTGATTCTTTGGAAGTAGATTTTTTTAATAAATCATAAGCTAAAGAGTACGCTCCAATTGAAATCAGCTTTTTCATTTTTTCCACAATTTCAATGTTATAATGATTTTCAAGTCGATAATCATTCATTTTAATATCGAAAACATACCTGTTAATATCATTTCCACTAATTTCTTTTTTATATAGACCACCATTAGTTTTAATCCCCAAATAATTTTTTCAATTAAATAATCTAGAAAAACTGGACTTTTAAAGCTCTCATTTTCAAAATCATCTGTCTTTGTATAAAGATTTGAAATAATTGCTTGGTGAATATCTAAACCAACAAAATTAGCAGTAACTAATGGAGACATACTTCTTCCTGTTACACCTTGAAAAAGATAATCAATATAATCAATGCCACCTAACTCTTGATGCTTTTCAGCTAACAAAAATGCACGATTAATAAACTGAAATCCAACTCTATTTGCTAAAAAAGCAGGACTATCTTTAGCAAATACAACAGTCCTAAAGATGCTATTTTGTATATAATTTGCAAATTTTCCAATCAATTCTCTATTCGTATGTTTGGTATAAATAATCTCACATAAGTTTAGATTATAGGGCGGATTAAAGAAATGCGTACCAAAATAATTGGATCTTTTTTCTTCTTCAATAGAAGATGCTAAAATATCCAATGATAATCCTGAAGTTCCTGTTGTTAATATTGTTTCCTTATGAGAATACTGGCTGATTAATTGCGTAATTTTTAATTTTAATTCCATATTTTCAGCAACCGATTCAAATACCCAATCTGAGTTACCTATGCAACTTTCCAACTCATCATAAGTTTTAGGTATAAGCCTCTTGCGAATATCTCCTGCTTTAACAGATTTACAAATTTTTTCAACTACCAACTCTGAATCTTCGATTTTTCTTGAGATTAAATAGACTGTTGCACCACCAAATGCCGCTAATATTCCACTGACATTCGATCCCATATTTCCATTTGCTCCAACTACCGTAACAGTTTTAATATTCACTTAGCACTCCTCCTAACTATCCATTTAATTATCCTTTAAATCGTTCAACGGTTGCTTGACCTTGTTGGTTAATATCTTCGCTAATAATAACTTTTTTGATCGTTAAGAATATAATTTTCATGTCCAGTAATAAACTCAAATGTTGAATATAATAGATATCATATTCAAATTTCTGTTCCCATGATATTGCATTGCGCCCATTAACTTGTGCCCAACCAGTGATTCCAGGACGAATATAGTGTCTTTTTTTCTGTCTTTCACTATATAGAGGAAGATACTCAATCAATAAAGGACGCGGTCCTATGAAGCTCATTTCACCTCTAAAAACATTATATAATTGTGGTAGTTCGTCTAAACTTGTTTTCCTAATAAATTTACCTAACCCAGTTAATCTTTCCGAATCAGGTAGTAACTCACCTAAAGAATTTTTTTTATCAGTCATCGTTCTAAATTTATAGATGGTAAAAATCTTATGATCTTTACCTGGTCTCTGTTGTTTAAATAAAGCTGGTCCTTTTAACAAAATCTTAATGAGTAAATAAGTTAAAAATATTATTGGACTTAAAAGAAATAGTAAAATGAAAGCAACAATAAAGTCTAAAAATCTCTTAAAAAAATTATTATACATTATTAATCCCTCCAAAACTATTTGCAAATTTTAATAAACTCTTCTTAACCTCAATTCCGTCATACGAGTTTAGATCTTTTACAAAATTCAAAACATCCTCTACACTATTTTTAGTTACTTTTCCCACAAAAATTTTATCATACACTTTTTGATCAGTCTCTTCTCCATCGACTAATAACTCTTCATATAATTTTTCTCCAGGACGAATCCCTGTTTCAATAATTGGAATTTCTTGTTCTGTATATCCACTTAATTTCACAACTTTCTTGGCTAAATCAACAATTTTAACAGGTTCTCCCATATCTAAAATAAAGATTTCTCCACCTTTAGCTAGCGCCCCAGCTTGAATTACCAAACGGCTAGCTTCTGGAATCGTCATAAAATAACGAGTCATTCTAAAATCTGTTACTGTTACAGGTCCACCATTTTTTATCTGTTCCTTAAATAACGGGACTACACTACCACGACTGCCTAAAACATTACCAAAACGTACAGCTGCAAATTTTGTTTTTCCATCTTCATTTAACCCTGTGACAATCATTTCCGCAATGCGCTTTGTTGCTCCCATCACATTAGGAGGATTTACAGCTTTATCTGTTGAGATCATGACAAAACTGCCAACATTTGAATTTTTAGCGGCTTCCGCCATATTTTTTGTCCCATAAATATTATTTTTAACAGCTTCTTTTGGATTATACTCCATCATTGGTACATGCTTATGAGCCGCTGCATGGTATACACGATCTGGTTTAAACTCTTCCATTACTTCAAAAATACGTTGACGATCTTGAATATCTGCTATGACAGGTATAATTTCAATTTCACAACCATACTGATTCATTAATTCTTTATGAATTAAGTAGATAGAATTTTCTCCGTGACCAAGTAAAATTAATTTTTGAGGATAAAATTTAGCAATTTGACGGCAAATTTCTGAACCAATTGAACCACCCGCACCACTTACCAACACGGTTTTCCCTTGAAGTTTTTTGGAAATTTGTTTCATATCAAGCTGCACTTCTTCTCGGCCCAATAAATCAACCACATCAATTTCTCTAAAGCGACTTACCGATAATTTTCCATTAATTACATCTTCAACAGAAGGCATTAAATTAACTTTTACTCCAGAATGGTTACAGATATCTAAAATATGTTCATATTCTGCCGGTTGTAATGATGGAATAGCAATTGTAATTTGTTGAACATCGTATTCTTCAATTAATCCAGGAATATCCTCAACCGTTCCTAACACAGGAATACCAAATAAATAAGTCCCTTGCTTCATTAAGTCATTGTCAACAATTCCAATAATCTTCAGTTCATTGTCATTTCTTCTTGAACTGCGAATAAAGATACTGCCACCTTCACCAGCACCTACAATCAATGTTTTTATTTTTTTTATTTTTGTGTTTTCAAAAGCTTTTTTATTACGTGTTTCAATTAAGATTCGCCATAAAATTCGGCTGCCTGCAATTAAAGACATAGAAAATATATACATTAGTAAAAGAAAACGCCAGCTAATATTATCAATAGTAACTAAAGAAACGATACTAGCAATGACGAAAGATAGTGTTACACAAATAAAAATATTGGAAATTTCTTTTAAACTAGTATAACGATTAATTTTTGAAAATAATTTAAAATAAAGTGCTAACATTAAATAACTGAATATACAAATTCCAACAACACCAAGATAAAATATATTCGATGGATCAATATAAGGATTTAATAAGATATACGCACCAATACTTGACAATATAATTCCTATACTATCAACACTCACTAAAATAAATTTCTTAATAGACCTAGTCAGTAACATTTATTCCCTCTCCTTTTAAAATAATCCCAATATTTTCCGTTCCTTAGTTTTTTTGGGGGTATCAGGAATAATAACTTCTCCATTAACTAAGTCCTTTGTTCTTTGTTTAAATTCATTAACTCGACGACTACCAAATTCTTTCTCAAGCTTCCCGTAAGCTTCTTTCATAAGAAATCTTCTCGAAGTTACATTATGAGCATCTGATGCAAGTATGTGAACAAGATTGGCCTCCACCATTTGTTTACTTACTTTTTGAATCTTTTTACCGAAATTACCTAAATAACTACTGGCAGTTAACTGAGCTAAGGCACCCTTTTCAATAAAAGGAATGAGCGCATTAGGATTATCTATAAACACTTGATTGCGTTCGGGATGAACAATAACCGGTGTAATCCCTCTTTTATTCAACTCAAAAAACAGATTTTCTGAATAGGTGGGAACTGTCATGGTTGGGAATTCAATTAATAAATACTGACTGTCTTCATCAACAAATTGAATTTTCCCAGAATCAATCTCCTCCAACAGTTCGCCATTAATTCGCACTTCTTGTCCTGGAAAAAGAGTTAATTCAATTCCACGAGAATCGAGTTCTTCTTGCAACTCTGCCATTCTTTCTAAAATACTGTTCTTTTCATTAATATAAGCACCATTTTTATGATGAGGGGTCACTAAAATATGGGTGATTCCTTCAGCAACAGCCGCATTGGCCATTGCTATTGAATCCTCTAATGTTTGAGCACCATCATCAATCCCATTTAAGATATGACAATGTAAATCAATCATTAACCTTCACCCTCAATTCCATAATATTTATAAGCTTTATCTTTACGTTTTTCTAATCCATTAAAAATAGTTCCAACAACGTTTGCATTCACAATATCTAATAATTCTTTGGCTTTTAAAACTGCATCTTTATTAGCCACACCATTCCGAATAACAAACACGGTACCATCGGTTTTAGATGCCATAACTTGAGCATCAGTTACCGAAACAATTGCTGGCATATCAAAAATAATCAAATCAAAACTCTCTTCCAAGGTTTTAATAATTTTATTCATTTTTTTGGAGTCTAATAGTTCTGATGGATTGGGTGGGATTGGTCCACTTGTTAGGATGAATAAGTTTTCCGTATCTGTTTCATGGATGATATTTCCTAAAATAACTTCTTTTTCAGTTAGTAAGGTAGTTAGTCCTTGGTGATTAGTTAATTCAAAGGTTTTATGAACTGTTGGTTTACGCATATCAGCATCAATTAATAGTACTCTTTTTCCTTGTGTTGCAAAAACTACCGCTACATTGGCAGAAGTTGTGGATTTTCCTTCACCTGGTCCGGAAGAAGTAAAGACTAATGATTTTAAGTCTTTATCTACCATTGAAAATTGAATATTTGTCCGAATCGTTCGGAATTGTTCAGCAATAACAGAATTTGGTTTAGTAATGGTTACTAAACTAGCTCCATTTTTTTGACTTTCAGTTAAGTTTAATTTGTTTCTTTTATTTTTAAACATGATCAATTAGCTCCTTTTTATACACGACTACGAGAAACTCGACGAGATGTGGGTCCAGCTGGTAATAGTGCATTTAATTCATCTGTATCCATTTGTGAAACAGCTCCAAGATTTGTCCAACCTAAACTTTCGAGAATGAATTTTTCATCGCGAACTGTTTTATCTAAAAATTCCAATAGGAACGATGAACCAATCCCTAATAATAGCCCTAACACTAAACCAATCATCATATTGATTGCTGGTCTTGGAGAAATCTGTGAGGAATTAGGAACTGCTTGAGAAATTTGTCTTACATTTTGAACACTAGTATAAATTCCACTAATCTTCTCTTGAAAAACTTTTGCTACTGTGTTCGCAATATCTGCAGCAACGTAAGGATCTGAATCCGTTACTTTAATTGCAAACACCTGAGAATTTTGTTGAGTAACAATCTCAATCTTGCTCATTAATTGATCTGTTGTTGTAGCTATTTTCAATTCTTTTCGTACATCATCTAAAATAACATTATTCTTGATAATATCTTTATAGGTGTTAATCATTTGAACATCTGTTTGTAAATCTGCAAATTGTGTTGTTGCATTTGGATCAGTTGCTCGATTTACTAGTACTTGTGTAGATGCACTATATTTGGGTGTAATAAAGAAAAACGTCATAATAGCTGCTAATGCCAACCCAAGTAATCCAATTCCAATGATTAATACCATTCTCTTTCTAATAACTTCAAACAACTCTGATAAACTGATTGTCTCTTCCATTACTTCCTCCTACATACTTACGCTATATTTTTTTATTTCCACTAAATGATACTTTTTAAATACACATCTTGTTAATTATATCATAGATTTATTTAACATAGTATTTTTTTATTTCCACTAAATGATACTTTTTAAATACACATCTTGTTAATTATATCATAGATTTATTTAACATAGTGTTGCTTTATTAAAAAAAAATCCTTATCGGCTAAACCACAAAAATAACTCTTTGCATTCAGCATATACTCGACAACAACTCATTGATTTACTTCAGATAGTGGTTGTTGTTTCAACTTTTATAAACTTTAACTAAACTGCTAAGACTAGCCTCACTCATCATTCTTACAAAAATGTAACAACTTTTTTTTATAAGAGCTATATTAAAAATATCGAGTTATTTTATTTTTTCATTTTTTTAGACAAAAATAAAAATAATTTAGTTAAGATTGTTTTTATTTACAAACATATTTTTGCCTCTATTAACCTGTCTTTCAATATATTCCCCTATTCGACTATCACTACTAGCAATTTTTCCATTCCGAAACTCATCCAGTGAAGCATTAATAACTGCTCCTAATGTTAATATGATTCCAGAACCATTTAACCATAGCATTAATACAATAAAGATTCCTACGCTACCGTAACTTAACGTTTTCCCAGAAAAGTATTGAACATAGATCGCAAAGGCTTGTGCTAACGCTACCCAACCAAAGGTAGCAAATATCGCTCCTGGAATAACAAATTTTATTTTAACGTGGGCATTTGGAACCATATAATAAACTAAAGTAAAAACAAATAACAAAACCAATAAGGTTATTGGCCATTTTACACTTTCAAAAATAGAAATAAATTCCTCTGGTAATTGTAGAATTGGTGTCAAGAAATTTAAAACAGCTTGTCCAAAACTGAAGACTAAAATTAAAATAACAATTCCTAAAATCAAAATCAGGGTAAATCCTAAAGATGCTAACCGAATAACCAAAATGTTTTTTCGGGATTCAACACCATAGGCTTTATTCATGCTGATCTGCATAGCATTCATCCCTTTACTTGCAGCCCAAAAAGCTGCCACGATACCAAAGGATAACATTCCTCCACTGGTAGAAGATAGAAGTCGGTTAATGGTTTCGATAATTTCAATATAGATTGTTTCTGGAATTGCTCCTTCAAAGTAAGGCAATAACATATTTAAATCTAAATTTAATAACGGAAGTAAATTTCCAATAATAATAACAATGGGAAAAAACGATAGCAATAAATAATAAGCAATAATGACAGAGGAGTTTGTCACTTCTGCTTCGATATATTTATGCCGAATAATTGCGAATAATCGTAGCCATTTATTTTTATCTAAATATTTGTTCATTATTTTGTCCTCGTTGTTTCTTTCTTATATCTTTTTCAAAGAATTGTACGGTATTTTAGATGTAAAAGAAAGTGATAAAATTCAGATAAGTAATTCTATCATACTATTATTTGTAGATAGAATTAAAAATGAATTTTATCACTTTTGGGTAGTGCATTTAGATTGTACTTTTTGAGTTTATTGGTCTCCTTGAGAAGTTAAAATTCTAGGACCATCTTTTGTGATTGCTAGTGTGTGTTCAAATTGACAACTGATTCCACCGTCTTTTGTACGCGCAGTCCAACCATTGCCATCCATTTTTGATTTCCATGTTCCCGTATTTACCATGGGTTCAATGGTAATGACCATTCCTTCTTTTAAACGTAATCCTTTTCCAGCCTCACCAAAATGAGGTACAGAAGGACTTTCATGAATCGTTGGTCCAATACCATGACCAATAAATTCACGAACTACAGCTAGATTTTCACCTTCTACATAAGTTTGAATCGCATGACCAATATCACCAATTCGATTGCCCACTTGTGCTTGTTCAATTCCAAGGTACATCGCTTTTTTAGTTACTTCCATTAAATGGTCTAATTCTGGAGTAGATTCACCAACTACATAACTCCAACAAGAATCTGATAGTGCTCCTTTTAAATCCACACACATATCAACCTTAATTAAATCACCACTTTTTAAAACTTCTTTTCTTGGGAAACCATGGCAAATTTCATCATTGATACTGACACAAGTTGCATATTCATAACCTTCAAAACCTTTTTGAGCTGCAATACCACCATGTTCTGTAATAAATTTGTCAACAAATTCTTCGATATCCCAACTTGTAATGCCTGGTTTAATAAAATCTCGTAACGCAATATGAACATTTGCCAATAAGGCACCTGATTCGTCCATTGCATCAATTTCACGAGTTGATTTTAATGTAATCATACTATTCCTCTTTTCTTTATCTTAATGGTAGCTCTAACTAATATTACTTCCTATTAAAAGAATATTCATCTTATCTATTATAACTCATTTTTTTTATTTGTGAACCATTGAGGATTAATCTTTAAAAACTTATTAAAGAATTTTAACATTCTAAATTTAACTAATTCATATAAGACACGTCATTCTTATTAAGTTTGAGAACTATTTATGACTTTTGATTGCATTTAGAATGAACTTTTTGTTATAATTTGGAGGATGTTTTAGATATTACGGTGTAAGAAGGGATGATAATCATGGCAAGTGCTAAAATTATTTATGCAAGCATGACTGGAAATACAGAGGAAATTGCAGATGTCGTTGCTGAAGCTCTTGAAAATTTAGATATTGATGTGGAAACAGTTGAGTGTACTAGTGCTGACCCTGAAGATTTTGAAGATGTTGATTTATGTATAGTGGCTACATACACTTATGGTGATGGAGAATTGCCAGATGAAATCGTGGATTTTTATGAAGATTTAGCTGATGTTGATTTGTCTGGAAAGATTTTTGGAACATGTGGCTCTGGCGATACGTTTTATGATGAATTTTGTAAATCAGTTGATGACTTTACAGCTCGTTTTATTGAAACAGGCGCTACACAAGGAGCTGAGAGTGTTAAAGTTGATTTAGCTGCTGAAGAAAAAGATATCCAAAACTTAGAAGCTTTTGCTAAAGAATTAGCTAGCAAACTATAAAAAAATATCTAGCAAAATTCGTAATTGAATAGTGCTAGATATTTTTTATTTGATCATTTGATGGTGCTGATAGATTTACAAATGTGATGGTATAAAATAAAATGATTTGTAAAATGGTGAAGCCTAACATAAATAAATACATATTTGGCTCAAAAGTATCCAGAATGGCTTTGCCAGATGCGACTGGGTCCGTTAGTAAGTATATCGTATGCAAACGTGAAAAACGCCCTAAATAAATTCCAAAACTGGAAATAGCACAAATAAACATGTAAAAGAAATGTTCAAAATATTTTGGTAACTGTGGAAAGCGTTGTGTTAACACCTCTCCAAGAGCCTTTAAACTATGATAGCCAATTACTAGAAAACCAATTACACCCACTAATAATAAATAGAAATCTTTCCAAATATTTGGGGCATTTACTAATGAAAAACTACCAGGAATATACGGTCTTAGCCAACTTAAATGAACTAAATCTGTTAGTAAATATGGAATATTTGGAAAAAATAGCAACCAAACTAACCCAATACTTCCAAAAAACCAATTGGATTTCGGCTTTTTACTTTTCAACCAAAAAGACAGTTCAATGGGAATATAAGCTAATAAGCCATTTAGTAACATTAACTGATAACGATAAGAAATAAAGTAAATTCCTAACATATAGACACAAAAGAACAATCGGATTAAATTTTGTTGATAACTAACCTTCATAAAATCACCTCATCTATAGCTTAACATAGATAATAACGTGTTTGTTCCAGCATTTCTATTCTTAAATAAAAAACAAAAAGCTTAGGAAAAAATTTAACAATTTAAAATTCCCCTAAGCTTTATTCGCACTATTAACGTACTACGCTGATTGAAAAACCATCATACCCTTTGATGCCAACTGTCTGCAAAACAGTCGATTCTAATTCATGCTGAACATGATCTAACCCCTCTATATACCGACGAATACCAACAACACTCGGATCTTCGCTGAAACTATTTATTATTTCTCCATTTCTCACAACATTATCTCCAACAATAACCGTACCTGATTTAGCTAGTTGTAAAACTAACACTAAATACTCCGGGTTACTAGCCTTATCTGCATCAATAAAAATTAAATCAAATGGACTTACTTTTTGTGCAATCAAATTTTCTAATGAACTTCTTGCTCTTCCTTGTATTAGTTCAATTTGCGATTGATAGCTGGACTTTTCAATATTTTCTTTAGCAACTATTGCATGTTTTTCATCATATTCCAGCGTAATGATTCGTCCATCTACTGGCAATGCTTTAGCAAACCATATTGTACTATATGCTCCTAAAGTTCCAATCTCCAAAATTCGCTTAGCACCTTTTATTTTTGCTAACAAATATAGGAACTTTCCTTCTAAGGGTGAAACATCATGAGCTGGCAAATGATGTTTTTTATTGTTTATCAAAATTTCCGAAAACTCTTGATCTTCTTTAACCAGATGCTGAATAAAATAGTTTTCTACTTCTCCATAATTCTCTTGCTTCATACCCTCACCATCCTCTCTGAACTATATTGATTACAAGGATTATTTTAGCTGTTTCAGCTTTCTTAGTAAATTAATTTGCTCCCCATTGATTGGATTTTTTCTTAAAGCAACGTTATAATAAAATAAGATTCTACCAAAATATTGAAGGAGGAAATTAAATGTCAAAAGAAATTACAACTCAGTTAGTTCAAGAATTTAATACAAATTTAGCAAAACGTGTGGATGCTAAAGCTATTCAAAATGCTATAATGAAAAATGGAATCAATGCTGCAACAGAAAATATGTCTTCGGTGATTGCGATGACTCCTCTCTTCTCAGATGAGATTGAAACTGGTAAAGTTGCAAATCAAATGCAAAGTGGTCGTTGTTGGATGTTTGCTGCATTGAATACCTTCCGTCATTTACTTAGCAGTAAATACAACATTAAAGACTTTGAGCTATCACAAAATTATGTGAATTTCTGGGATAAATTTGAAAAATCTAATTTCTTTCTTGAGAGTATTATTGAAACTAGTGCAGAACCATTAGATGGACGTTTAGTTTCATGGCTATTGGAAACACCACAGCAAGATGGTGGACAATGGGATATGTTGGTTTCATTAATTAAAAAATATGGCGTTGTGCCTAAGTCGGCTATGCCAGAAACTTTCCAAAGCAGTAAATCTGCTGATTTAAATCATCTATTAGATTCAAAGCTTCGTAGCAATGCTTTTACTTTACGCTCAATGATTACAGAAGGAAAATCCGTAGATCAGCTAGCAGCTGTTAAGACTACTATGTTGCAAGAGATTTATCAATTATTAACCTTTTCATTAGGAACTCCGCCATCAAGCTTTGATTTTGAATATCGGAATTTAGATAATGAATTTAAACGAGAATTAAACCTTACACCTCTTAACTTTTTTGCAAAATATGTTGATTTAGACTTAGATGACTATGTAAGTGTAATCCATGCACCAACTGCTGATAAGCCATTAAACCAAACTTATACGGTAGAATTTTTAGGTAATGTTATTGGCGGCACACCTATTCATTATTTAAATGTAGAAATGTCTACCTTAAAAGAATTAGCCATTCGTCAAATCCAAGATAATGAGTCTGTTTGGTTTGGTTGTGATGTAGGTAAAGCATCTAATCGTGTTTCTGGTATTATGGATACAGCTATTTTTGATTATCAACAAGCATTTGGTTTTAATGTTGAGCTAGATAAAGCTCAACGCCTAGATTATAAAGATAGCATTCTAACTCATGCCATGGTCTTAACTGGCGTGAATCTTGTCGATGGCAAATCAAATCGTTGGAAAGTTGAAAATAGCTGGGGGGAAAAAGCAGGAAATAATGGGTACTTTACAATGAGTGATGACTGGATGGATCACTATACGTATCAAGTTGTTATTAATAAAAAGCATCTTTCACCAGAATTGCAAGCAGCTTGGAAGCAAGCCCCTCATTCATTAAAACCATGGGATCCAATGGGTAGTCTAGCTATTATGCATTAAAATCAATTATTAACTGCCGTTACTAATTTTTTCTAAGATAATAAAAATAGTGAATGTGAGTAAAATAAAAAACTGCAAGAAATCAACATTTGTAAAAATGGATTTCTTGCAGTTTTTTTCAATGTTAAAACTGGCATCCCAGTCTCTATCCAGTTAAGGTTAATTTAAAACCAGCTGCCAAGAAACCCCATACTGATCCTTTATCCAACCGTATTTTTCAGCAAATGGATAACTAGCCAATTCCATTAAAACACTTCCATTAGCTGATAACCGATTAAATAAATAATCAACTTCTTCCATAGAATCACATTCAATAAATAGTGAAAATGATGGTGTAAAATCAAATTCATGTTTAATCGTGCTATTTAAAAAGCGCAATTCTTGACCTTTAATTGTAAAGCTTCCCTGATAACTATCGTACTCTTCGATGTCTGATTGTGCGACTACTAGACTCATTGATTCCATAAAAACGTCTTGATAGAAAGCAAGAGCCTCTTTTGCATTTCCTTGAAACATTAAAAAGGGACTGACTGTTTTCATTTTACACCCCATCTTTTAGTAGTTTACTAAAATTATCTATAAAAAAACGAATTGCTGATTTCAGTCAATTCGTTTTTTTTATTATGCTTCGTAACGTGCAGATAAAATCATTTCTGATAATGAATCGTTCAAGCTAGCTTCAACTTGTTCAGAGTTCATTGATAATAAACCTGATGATAATAATGATGCAATTCCTTGAGCAACAATCCAAATCTTAGTAAATAATTGGAATTTTTCATCTTCAGATAAATCTTTTGTTTCTTCTTTTTCGTTCATTAAGCTTAGTGCGAAGTCTAAAGAAATTTTATGCATTTTTTCAATACCTAAGTGATTTTCAATGTATAGAGCACGGAATAAAACTTTTTCAGTATCAGCAAAATAAATATAATTTAAACATGCATCCAACAAGGGATCTCCTGTATGTTCATGTGAGTATATTTCAGTTTTTAAATATGTTTTTATTTTTTCAAATAATTCATTTTTTAAATCGTCCATATTTTTAAATTCTAGATAAATCGGTTGAGTCGAACACTTCATTTTTTTAGCAATATTACGAGCTGTAAATCCCCCAAATCCTTCAGTTTTCACAACATCATACGCCGCGTTTAAAATTTGTTGTTTCGTAATTGTCTTTTTTCTAGCCATCCGGCTACACCTCGTTTCATTATTTTAAAAGCTTAATTTTTTATTTATATCAATAGTTCCCCCAACTGCTTAGGCGTAACTATTAAAATATTACGTAATTTTTTAACATGTCGTTATGTCTAACATTATTTGACTAAATAAAAGCAAGTATCAAATTATTCCTGATTTATAAATTCAATGTAATTTAATAGGTTATTAACAAAAAAAAGAAAACGAATTTTTTATTCAAAAAGCATATTTTTAGTTTTTGTATATTTCTATAAAAAGAATTCATTTTAGAAAATAATTTTTTGCTAAATCATTGATACTTCAAAGTTTAGAGTAATAATGTTATTTTTACAGCTAGCATGTTTATGCACTCATATTTAAGAATTTTATACATCATATTTAAGATAAAAATTTATTGCTATTTCTATTATGTGTGTAATTTAATTCTACAGTTAAAATAACAATACATGTCATTGTTATTTTAACATCATTGTATCATAAAAAAAAGAACTTTTTTAGTGCAAACCTCTTTATTTTCAATTTACTAACAATTTGTTACAGTTATTTTATACAAATCCCATAAACGCTAGTATTTGAGCCTAATTTTATGTCACAATTGACGATTTTTTCTCAATAAATTGTATCAATTACTTTCCTATGCTATCATTAGTTTGTCAATTATTACCAAGTAATTGACTTAATTTAAAGGATTGGGGGATTTTTTCTATGGTATTACCTAATTTTCAAGAAAATTTACAAAAATATGCTGATTTAATTGTCAGTACTGGGGTAAATGTAACAAAGGGACATACTGTTGTTTTACAAATCGATGTTGAGCAAGCACCTTTAGCCCGTTTAATTACGAAAGCTGCTTATCAAAAAGGAGCAACTGAGGTCATTGTAAAATGGACAGACGATGAAATAACTCGTGAAGTTTTCTTAGGAACTCCTGAAGAACGCTTAACAGATATTCCTCAATACAAAATTGATGAATCATTAGATCAAATCGCTAAAAATGCTAGTCGTATTGCTGTTCGCTCTGCTGATCCAGATGCTTTAGCCGGAGTTGATCCAAATAAAGTTGCTGCTTATCAAAGTGCAGCAGGTCAAGCTTTAAGTGCACAACGAACTGCTACTCAAGCAAATAAAGTTAGCTGGACTGTTGTTGCTGCTTCTGGTGAAAAATGGGCTGCTAAAGTCTTCCCAGAATTAAAAACTAGTGAAGAACAGGTCGATGCTCTTTGGAATCAAATCTTCAAAACTACACGAATTTATACAGAAGACCCAAATAAAGCTTGGGAAAATCACGATCAACTATTAGAATCAAAAGCGGCTGAGTTAAATAAAGAACAATTTGATGCGTTGCACTACACAGCGCCTGGAACTGACTTTACAATCGGCTTGCCGAAGAATCACCGTTGGGAAGGTGCTGGTAGTTTAAACGCACGTGGTGAAAAATTCATGGCGAATATGCCTACTGAAGAAGTCTTTACTGCCCCAGATGCAAATCGCGCAGATGGTGTAATTAAAAGTACAAAACCGTTAAGTTATGCTGGAACGACAATTTTAGGCATGACCTTTACTTTTAAAGATGGTGAAGTAATTGATGTAACCGCTGATCAAGGCGAAGAAGTATTGAAACACTTAATTGCTACCGATAAAGGTTCTAAGCGCTTAGGCGAAGTTGCTTTGGTACCAGATCCTTCTCCTATTTCTCAATCAGGTATTGTTTTTTATAATACATTATTTGATGAAAATGCTTCTAATCATTTAGCCTTAGGCTCTGCTTATGCTTTTAGCTTAGAAGGTGGAACTGAAATGACAGAGGAAGAATTAATTGCTGCTGGTTTAAATCGTAGTAATGTCCATGTTGATTTCATGGTTGGCTCTAATGAAATGGATGTCGATGGCATTCGTGCTGATGGAACACGAGTACCTGTTTTCCGCAAAGGAAATTGGGCTTAAACAACTAATAATGCATAAAAACAAGCTGAGATTTTCTTAGCTTGTTTTTTTATATTTAACATAATATTGATATTACAACAATTATAGTCACAAAATCATATAGATTATGTTATGATAAACAGGAACATAAATTAGATTCATGGAGGAGTATGAAATGAGTACTTGGAAAATTGTTTTATGGTTAGTTTTATTTTTCCCATTGGGTGTTTACTATATGTGGAGATATAGTAATTGGAATAAAAAATTAAAGTATGGAATTAGTGGTATTTATGGGTTAATCTTATTTAGTTTCATTTTTAATCGGCAATTAGCTTTATTAGTTATTTTTGGTGGTTTAGGTTTATTGTATTATGGAATTTCTACATTTAAGGAGAATAGTCGAAATAAAAAAATTACTTATTTTCTTTCTGCATTTGCGCTGATAATTTTTGGTGCTACTTTGATACCAACCACTGAATCGGCATCACCTGTTGATTCTCAAGCCGAAACTAAAATTGTAGAAAAGCCAAAAGTTAAATCAGCTATAAGTGATACTAGTAGTCAGCAAGCTGAGGATGCTAAAAAAATAGCAGAAAGCAACCTTGAAAAGGAAAAGCAGGCTAAAACAGAGCAAGCCGCATTAGCTGTAAAAAATGCAACAGATGCCGTAATTCTAGCAGAAAGTACTCCTACTCGTGAAAATTATGACAAAGCGAATACATTGGTTGTTGCCCTAACAAATGAAAATCAAGATTTAGTCACACGCTTAGGAACAGTGAAACAAAGTGTGGAAACCGAAGAAACACGAGTTGCAGCTGTTAAAGCTGAAGAAATACGTGTTGCTGCTGCTGAAAAGGCTGAATCTGAACGGATTGCTGCTGAACAAGCTCAAGTAGCGGAAACAGCACGGATTGCAGAAGAACAACGAGTGGCCCAAGTAGCCGCTCAAGATGCTGTAAATGCGGCGGCGGCACAACAAGCAGCAGAGGAACAGCATAACCATGATAATGATACACAGGTTGTTTTTGTAACAACTTATGGAACAAAATACCATAGTCGTTCAAATTGTTCAGGATTAAATGCCTCAAAATCTACTCGAGAAACAACTCTTCAAGCAGCACAAGGTAGTTATGATCCTTGTAGTATTTGTTGGTAATTCTTAAAAATAAACCGCTACTAACCCAAATTTAAAATTTGGTTAGTAGCGGTTTTTGATTCCTATATACGTTCCTAACTGGAATTGAACCAGCGACACCACGTTTAGGAAACGTGTGCTCTATCCCCTGAGCTATAGGAACTTCTTTATAACACAATTCATATCTTCTCATGAATATTTCTAAATGTCCATAGTCGTTAGTAAAGTTTTTCTCTAAATTACTGCTTGGTCATTGCAACTTAGCAGAAAAAGCCAACCTTTAACAGATTGGCTTTTTCTTAATAATATATTTTCATAAAAATTTTCCGAACAATTGGACCCATAATGAATAACTGCAAAGGCAGGGCTACAATCAGATTCTTTAGTAAGGCAAAACTATAAATCTTAAAAAAATCATTGGTAAGGCCAACTTCTTTAATCACACCAAATAAGGACATTCCAAAAACCATTCCAATGACCATACAGCTTGAAATTGCTAGAATAATTTGGATTGGCTTTTCTTTGTTAATTGGCAATTTAAAAGCGATTTTCTTTGCAAAGGTCGCAACTACAAAGATATCCAAACAAAAGGCAATCACGTATGCTATCCCACTCCCAATTAAAAATTCAGACCACTTGAATTCTGCTAATCCGCCATTGATCCAAAGATTATACACACTCATAACACTTACCATTCCAAAACACATAATCATTGTAAAAATAAAACTTTCTTTTCTTGTTCTTGGCACTTAAATAACCTCCTAAATTTTACTACAGAGATTAGTATGGCATATAAAAAATTTCTTCGTAAGCATTTTTTTCAAAAATTGAAAATTTTATTTTTTCTATAAAAAAAAGGCTGAACAAAACTAAAAATAGTTTTGCCAAGTCTCTTTAGTAATTATATTTATTCTGTAATAACTTCCCAGATAACTTTTATTTCATCATTCTCATCAATTTCGATTACAGGCTGTCTATTTCCATAAATCATGCAAAATAAAAAGTAAACCATCTTTTCATCCCCTTTAGCTAAAGAGCAACAAGCTTGCTTTGCTAAGACCTATTATAAAGAATTCTTTTGAATAATTTGTTAACAAACTCTAAAATAAAAATTAAGTTCACTAAATTTACTTAAAGAAAGGAATCAAGATACTTCTAGAATTGTTGATTACTTACATTTGCTCAATAGACACTAGCATTTTTTTTAAGTTTTTCTTACGGAAATAACCTAATAAAGTACCTACAACCATATCATTCATATTTTGAAATGCACCATTTGACTCCATTTTTTCTGTATAACTAACTTTACAGTGAGTATCATCAATTGGTTTAATCAAATATTTAGCTTCAAATGTATTTTTCACGGTTTCTGTTTTAAACCCATAGCTACGGTTTTCTTCTATTTCAGTAATTGTAATTTTGCCAGATGCTGTAGAACTGAATTGTTTGGTATAAGAAAAGTCAGCAAGTTGATCTTTATTCACTGATTGCTTCGTATGCTGGCGAATATCATATAAGACCGATTCAATCACTCGATTATAAAAATAATTAGCGGATACATTAAGTTTTTTTTCAACTTCCATTATTTCTTCTCCTCCGTCTTTTCATGATTTGTTGATTTGCCTTTTTTGAATATAAAAAAGCCTAGAGCAACAAAAAACAAGCCAGTTATTAAGATAAGATAATTAATTTTCATCTCAGCTCCAAATGCGCTTGACATAATCACCAATAAACCAATACTCATTACAAACAACCCATTTTTTTGCATCTAACTCTTCCTTTCTTTAGCCCTCAACTGTTACTTGGAAATACAAAACCCCACCATATGAGGTGCCTTTAATAATTTCTTTTGCTTTACGAGAAGCAGCTTCTTCATCTTCAGAATTGGATTTAAAAAATAATTTCATACCTTTTTTTTCAATAAATTCAAATGTTAATCCATCTTCCTTGTACGTTGTTAGTGTTTCAATAATTTTGTCTTGTTGAATAGGTGCATTAAATACGATCATCTTTCATTCCTACTTTCTTTATGTTTATCTTTCTATACTTATTATATAAGCAATTTTCATGCCAAAGGAAGTAATAACAAACAGCTAAATGATAGGGTTTTCAATTTCTAACTTATCTACACAGAACTCGATCCTTCTACACACTTGTTTACTATAGAAAAACCATCCGCTTCTTTCCCTTCATAAATCAACCATTTTTGAGATAGTCCACTGTTTTTTATAACTAATCCACCAATGAAATCACTTACATATATTATAACGTTATTTTCTTTTTTAGCAAATAAAAATAAGTACATAAAAAACTTTCGCAACTAGCTGCGAAAGTTTTTCATTTTTTTATTCTACTGACAACCCAGCCATTTTTTTATATAAATCAACCATTTCTTTCGCTAAATCACGGAATGTAATAGCATTCATTAAATGGTCTTGACTATGAACAGTAAGCAAAGTTACAGCTACATGGTCTCCTTGTGCTTCTTGTGTCAACATACCTGTTTGAGAATGATGCGCTTCCACTAATGCTTTATCTGAATCAATTAATTTTTGATCTGCTAACTCAAAGTCGCCTTTTTTAGCTGCTTGGATTGCTTCCATAGCATCGCTTTTAGCATTTCCTCCATTAATAATTAACCCCATGATTGTTTCTAAATTTTCTTGATCTCCCAATGTTAAGTCACCCTTTCTAAATTCAGTTTATTATTTAATTAATGACAAAGCTTGCGCTAATACTTTTTCACCGTTCATCATGCCATAATCTTGCATATTGATTACTTCTAAAGGAATTCCTTTAGCTGCTACTTTTGGTTCAAATTGAGCTTTCATAAAACGAACTTGTGGACCTAATAACATCACATCTATATTTTTTGATTCTAAGTTTGAATCAGCTTCTGAAGCGGATACAGCGAAAATTTCTGTGTCTAAGCCTTGTGCTTCTGCTGCTTTTTCCATTTTTGTTACTAATAAACTAGTACTCATTCCTGCTGAACATACTAACATAATTGTTTTTTCTGCCATTTTTATTCACTCCAGTTTTAGTATTTGAACTTTACATCTATATTATAATGCAAGTATTGTGCCAACATTTATCTTGTGCAAAACATTGCTACTATACCATTTCTCTTATTTTTTTTATTACACACTAGCTACACTAGTAAACTACACACAAAAAAGCAGTTAACTTCTCTAGCCAAACTACTAGATTTTTCATAAGTTTTACTGCTTTTTTACCCTTTAATTAAGTTTCATTTTTCCATCAACTGCTCAGCCCAAAGTAAAACACTTTCACCATCCATCAATCCATAATCTTTCATCGAGATTACTTCAACAGGAATTCCTTTTGGTTCGAGTAATGGGCCGAATTGACGCTTCATAAAACGAACTTGTGGGCCTAATAACATCACATCAATTGATTTCTTTTCTAAAAAGTCTGCTACATCTGAACCAGAGATAGCAAATACTTCTACATCTAAGCCACGACGCAAAATAGCTTTTTCCATATTTAAAACAAGTAAACTAGTACTCATTCCTGCTGAGCAGACGAGCATAATTGTTTTTTTTTCTGCCATAACTTGTTCTGCTCCTCACTTCTATTTTAATTAATACTTTTAACTTAATTTTTGCAAAAAATGAGCTTGAGACAAAACTAAAAAATAGTTTTATCTCAAGCTTTTTATCTACATAAAGGTTGGTAAAAAAAGCCGTACCTTCGGGAAAAATCTGGAATTCACGGAATTTAGAATGCCCCCCAAGAAAGTGAGTTGATAATGACTAGCACTTACTTGATTCCTGGGGTTATATGCTTTTGTACCAGCCTCTACTAAATTTAATTTGATTGATTATTTCATTAATGTTAAAGCATGATCTAAAACTTTCTCGCCATTCATCATACCATAATCTTGCATGTTAATTACATCCAAGGGAATATCTTTAGCCGCTAATTTTGGTTCAAATTGGGCTTTCATAAAACGAACTTGTGGACCTAATAACATCACATCGATATTTTTTGACTCTAGATTTGAATCAGCTTCTGAAGCGGATACCGCAAAGATTTCTGCATCTAACCCTCTTGCTTCTGCTGCTTTTTCCATCTTCGTTACTAATAAACTAGTACTCATTCCTGCTGAACATACTAACATAATTGTTTTTTCTGCCATCTTCATTCACTCCGTTCTAATTTTTAACACTACTCTTTGCCCATATATTAGCAACAAAAGAGTTCCACATATTTAATACTTTTCAAAAATCAAGGTATTCTTGCTAATTTTTGATTTAAACATGTGCTTTTTCATTCTAAAAGAGACCTTTTAGAGATACATTCATTCTACCATATATCTTAATGAAAAGGTTATCATTTTCTAAAAAAAAACAATTGATTTATTCGATTCATTTTCCAGAAAAAATCTTTTATAAAAAATACCCTTCTCTAGCCTAACTAGAAAAGGACATCTTTTTTTATTGGTTCATTTAAATTGCTTCTTTTTCTCTTTTTAATTCTTGAAGCTCAGCCATTTTAACAAATGGAGCGTAAATAACTACTGAAATAACTAGATTGACTGCAGCTAAAATACCACCAGCAATGCTATTTGTTGCAATGAATCCGCCAATAATTGGAGGAGTTACCCAAGGTGGCATTGCAATTGCAGCAGGAACTAGCCCAAAGCTAGTAGCAATATAAGCGACAGTTACTAAAACAACTGGAGTTAAAACAAACGGTACAAACATAATCGGATTCAATACAATTGGTAATCCGAACATCATTGGCTCATTAATATTGAAAATACCTGGTGCCGCACTTAAGTTTGTTACAACCATTGCAGCTTTATTACGACGACCAAACAGATAAATTGCGATAATTAAACCTAAAGTAGCACCTGTACCACCTAAGTTTACAAATGAATCAAAGAAAGGTTTATTTACAATATAAGGTGCTGGATTTCCTGCTGCAAGAGCTTCTTGGTTTGCTGTAATAGCTGGCAAGTTGATTGTTTGCATTAACGGCTCAATCATATTTGCTCCATGTAAACCAAAGAACCATAAGAAAGGTGTTAAAAATGCTAATAAGATCGCTGAAGGCAAGGTACTAGCTAATCCCATAAATGGTTTTTGAACTAATTCATAGAATGATGTAATAATATCGGTTACACCAAATCCGGCAAAAATTGCTGCGATTAAACCAAAAATACTAATTGTAATCATTGCTGGGAATAAAGCTGCAAATGATTTCGCTACTGCTGGTGGAACACCATCCGGCATTTTTACGATTAATTTTGTATTTCCAACTAATTTATTGAATATTTCAGCTGAAGTAATCCCAACGATTAAAGCAATAAATAAACCGTTAGAAGACATACCTGTTGCTCCACCTAATGCGAAGAATGAAGCTACTGATACTACTCCACCGGCAACGCCATCTTTACCGTAACCTTTTAATAAGTTATGCGCGATTAAAAATGCGATTAATACAGATAAAATTGCAAAAGTCCCGTTCCAAACACTACCGCCAAAACCTTTCCATGATTCACCACCAAATATTGATGTCATCAACTCTTGGAAACCAGGAATTGGTAAATTATTTAATAAGACTGCTAATGACCCCAAGATCATTAATGGCATTGTCACCATAAATGCATCACGTATTGCTACAAGGTGACGCTGTGCTCCAATTTTTGAAGCTGTTGGAATAAAGTTCTTTTCCATAAAATTAATAAATCCATCCATTTTAACTTCCTCCTTTAAAATATGCATAAAATTTAATAGATAAACTAGTTATTATACACAGTAAGTATTATAAGTAATCGTGTTATCTAATAATTTTCTGTACACTAAGTTATATATGCAACTTCTATGCCAAAAAAAAGAATGAGAAATCCCTTTAGAATAGGATTTCTCATCTTATAAAACGATTACACACTATTGTTTTTTTATACACACTTCACATGACATTAAAATATATACGTTTTTTTATTTATTAATTGTTAATTGAACTTGGTTATCAATAAACATTTGAACAATATAAGCTACTTCATCTTCTACCATTACAACTTGATATTGTTTTTCTAAGGTCATTAATGAAGCCTTCACCAAATCCATCTCTAAACGATACTTTTTAACAAAGCTTTCTAGATTTGGAAATTCGCGAATCATTGAACCTACCTTTAAGCGCTCGACTAAAAAGGCTAAATGAATAATAATTCCAGTATCTACGCCAGGCTCAACAATTAAATGCATGTCCGTTTGCAATTGATGTACAATCTTTTGTGATTGCATGACTAGTTTATGAACAGAACCTACATTACGAATAGTTCCTTCTAATGACTGAATCATTTGTTCAATAGGAATATCTTCATCAACAATTCGTTTTAGAATATTCAGTTTTTCATCGTTAAAGATATCATATGCTGAAAAATATGGAATATTTTGATAATCAAATTCAACTGTACCGACAATTGCTTTAATCTCATATTCTTCCATTAGCTCATCAATATGCTGTTTAAAGGCTTCTCTGTGTAAAAATTGTAGCTGAATAATTTTAGTTCGACTTTGATCGATGACTGGGCTAATTCGTTCATTTAAGTGCTTAGCCACTCCTTCACCTGTAAAACAAGTAACTAAGACGGCTTTTTGTTGTGGTTTTTCAGTTTTTATACTAGATTTCACCATATTTTCAAAAGTCATTTGACAGCTTTGGTAAATATCCTCTAAGGTCCGACCAACTGACGCCATTCGGATTGCTTCTAAAACAATCGTTGTACTGACCATTGAAAGTGCTTTTGTACGAATACCTAGCTCTTCTGAAAGCATATTGCCAAAGGATGTTAGGGATCCCATATCACTTAAAACCAATAAACCATTTTTGTAGTCCTCTCGATTAGTTAAAATTGTTTTTTTCACCTTTTCATACATCTTTTGAACTTCCATTGTTAAAGGCATATCAATTGCTATCCCTACTTTGGTATCTAGCAACTCTTGAACGGTTTCCAACATGCTGGTTGCAGTTGATTTTCCATGCATTAGTACCATAATCGATACAAGTTCTTCTGTTGGTGCAGCGGTTTCACTAATATCAATTGTTAGGAACATCGTAATAAATCCAATTTCATCAAAAGGCACTTCAACTTGATAGTCTTCTTCGATTATTGCTGACAAATCAATAGCTACTTGAAATTCTTTAGAATAATTTTTACGAACATTATTTAAATCAGGATGAATGATTTGGCGATTTTCTTTAATACGTTCTAATGAGCTTTGCAAATGTAATGCAAAGGCAAATCGAGCTTTTGGATTGTATTTACGTCCTAACCGCTCTTCTGCCACATCATATAATCGATCGGTTAAATTCCTTAGTTTATCAGAAATTAAGTCTTGATGAATATCACTCATTGAAAGTTTTTCAACATAATCACGGAAATACTTGGTCATATCCGTTGCGATTAATTCTTCTAAATTGATATTCTCAATATTTCCTTCTGCCATAATCTCATCAACTTTTTCTTCAATTACATTATATACACTCATATCTGCAGATAAATCATTCTCCGATTCCTCATTTTGATCACTGGAAACATAGGTAAAATGACTAACTTTATTATCAATTAAGCGCTCCATTTTTTCAGGATCTTCTTTCACTCTTAATAAACCTTTTTGAACTTGCAAAGGTAAATCTTTTTGTGAAATTTTCAAATTTTTTTCTTGATGCGTCCGGTAATGTAGAAAGGCTTTCGCACAAACTAGTTTTAAATCACGTTGTACTTGTCCAATATTGCCTTCTGCATGATACAACATAAAGGCTAATAGAACATCTCGTTCTACTACAATTTTTTGCCCTAAACGATTGGCTTCTTTTTGTAAAAAGGTTGCAACGAGTTCATAGCGTTCATCAATACTGCGCTCTTCTAAAGGTGGCAAAGTAATCATCATAGGTATTCGACGATTAAAAGTTGACAATAAAGTATCTGAACTTTCTGTTGTTGCACCAATAATTTGCACGCTAGCCTCATAGACTTGACTACTTTCACCCAAGGGACGATAGGTGCCTTTATCAATAAAGGTAAACAGCATTTCTTGTCCTTCTGGAGGCAAACGATGAATTTCGTCTAAGAATAGAATTCCACCATCAGCTTTACTCATTAACCCGACCCGATCTTCTGATGCCCCTGTATAAGAACCTTTTTTTATTCCAAAAATATGACCAAATAGCAGTTGAGGATTCTGAGCATAATCTGCACAGTTAAAGGAAATAAACGGAGCTTCTTTTGGTAGCGTTTGCGATTCAATGGCAAATTGATACATGCATTCAGCAAATAAAGACTTGCCAGTTCCTGTTTTCCCAAATATAATCGTATGCAGTCCACGTGGTGGATACAAAATAGCTGCTTTTGCTTGCTGGATAACAACTTTTAATGATTCATTACTACCAATTAAGTGTGAAAAAGATTCTTCTGTCTCTTCGATCTGTGCTTTTTTTTCAGATTTATCTAGGCGTTGGTATAGAACCGGACGACCGTTAATTTTTTTTATTTTGTTTTCTTTATATAATTCATTTAAGTAACGACTGACATTCGCTCGATCCAGATCAAGTTCGGTAGCGATTACAATTGCTGTCAACTTATCTGAACGACTTTCTAATAATGAAAGAACGTTGGCTTTTCTATTAGACACTGCAAATCCTCCAATTCTAATGATAGGTCCCTAAAAATAGACTGCTACGTTTAGCTGCAATTATTCCATTACAGCTAAACATAGCTCACACTATTTCTTGCTAGTAGAACCACTCAAAATACTCACTCTTTTTTCTTTTTACGAGCACCCTTATTTTTTTGATCCTTTTTCTTCTTCTTCTTTTTCACGATTGGTTGCACTACTTCAGTTTTTGTTTCTTTTTTAGGCGCTTCATTGTTTTTTTCTTTTTCTTTTGTTTTAGACTTTAGCTTAGCTATTTCCGGTACTTCATCCTTAACTGTTTCCGGACGTTGATCTACTAACTCTCCACCAAATAAATACAAACGAGTTAATTCTAGCTCTAATGGTGCAATAACTTTTTTAAACTCACGCATATCACGTTCGTTAACTAAAGTTAAAACAGTCCCTGCTTTTCCCATTCGAGCTGTACGCCCTGAACGATGAATATAACTTTCTTTTGTTACAGGAATATCGTACTGAATCACGTAAGGCAACCCTTGAATATCTAATCCTCGTGAAGCTACATCTGTTGTTAATAATAATTTTACCTTGCCATTACGGAATTGTTGTAAGGCATGCTGACGCTCAGTTTTGTATTTTTCACCGTGTAAAACAGCGACAGATACTCCTTCATAGCTTAGTTTTTCAGCAACTGTTACTAAGTTAGCAACATTATTAATAAAAACTAAACCTCTAAAATCTGTAATCTGAGTTAAACGTTTTAACATTTCAGTCCGTTTACGGTTTGGTGTTTCAATGTATGCATGTAGAACTTTACCAGCTGATGTATCTTCATCTGTTGCATCAATCCATTCAGGCTCAACATTAAACCATTTTGGTAAATCTTTCATTAATTCATTACTAGTAGCTGAAAAAAAGCCCATTTGTGGATTATTAGGAATTTTAGCAACTACTTTACGGACTGTTGCCAATTGTTCCTGTTGAAGTAATTGATCGGCTTCATCTAAAATAACAGTTGCAACTTGATGTAATTTCAATTTCTTCATCTCAGTAATTTCTAAAATTCGTCCAGCAGTTCCTACAATAATTTCTGGTTTTTGTTTTAATTTTTCCAATTGACGCTTGATACTTGCTCCACCAATTAAGGGCTGAACTGTCAAACCAACTTCTTTTCCCCATTCCTTCACTACAGCGGCTACTTGAACAGCTAGCTCTTGAGAAGGGGTAATAATAATCGTTTGCAAACCACCTTTTATAGTCGTTTTCGCCAAAATTGGTAGTGTGTAAGCTACTGTTTTACCTGTTCCTGTTGGAGAAATCCCCACAACATCTGTTCCATTCTTTAAAGGTTCATAGACCTTTTCTTGTATCGCAGACGGCTCTTGATAGTCTAATTTTTCCCAATAAGCCTGCAATTCAGGTAATTCTAGTTTCATTATTTAACGGCCTCATTTCTCTAATGTTCCATGACATTCTTCTTCATTATACGTCAAAAAAGGAAAAATGTATTGATTCAGAGTAAATTTTTTACACAATATAAAATTAGCAGTGCTATTTAGTTAATTTTACACACTATTTCTCCACTTATTTAAAGAATTTTTCCACACAAAAAGGCATACATTTAACTGAGCGTTAGATCTATGCTTTTGTGTTTAACTACTTAATTTAGTCTTTCTTTATTTTTTATCAGCATCAAAAACAATTCCTGCATCGTCACGTAACTCTTTCAATACTTGATTGACTTCTTGACTTAAGCTTAACCATTCTTGATAAATTGCTTGATTTTCTTGAATATCTGGTGCATTGATAACTTTGGCAAAAGCTTTTGCTTCATCTACCATTGGATTTTTTTGTGGTTTTTCAGCAATTTGTTGCTTTTGATCTTGCTTCCAATCAATCACTTCAATTGAAGAAATTGCGTTGACACCATCCATTAAAATCGTTTTATCTAAACTGTAAATTTCAGATGGTAAATAGGATTGAACCATTTTCCCTGTGATTAAGGTTACATTAAATGTTGGGTAGCTTAAAATAATCGTTCCCATTCCATCTACACCTGTAGCAATTTTTTTAGCAAAGTAATGAACGCTTTCTGGTTTACCAAACCAACCAACCGCTGCATAGACACTATAAACACCTAAATCAGCTAATGCGCCACCTGAAAAATGTGGTGAAAAAATATTCGGTTCTTTCCCTGCTAATACTTGATCGTAACGTGAAGAATATTTCATATACGTAAAGGTTGCCCCTTCAATGCTATCAAGTTTAGCAATTTCTTCTTTCACAATCCCAAAGTTTGCTTCATGGATATGACGAGCTGCCTCTAACATCAAAACTTGATTTTCTTTAGCAACTTCTACTGCTTGCGCCCACTCTTCTGGATTAGAGAACATTGGCTTTTCAATAATGACATGTTTTTTTGCTTTCATTAAGGCTATAGCCTGTTGAAAATGTAGGCTATTTGGCGAAGCAATATACACAACATCTAATTCAGGATGATTGGCAAATTTTTCTAAGTCATCTTCAAAAATAGTTGCTTGATAAGGAGCACCAAAAACTTCAGCTTGCTCTACTTTTCGTGAGTAAACCCCTTTCAATTGATACTCACCTGTTTCAATTGCTGCATCCACAAATTGATTGGTAATCCAATTTGTCCCAATAATTCCTAAGTTTAACATTTAGACATTCTCCTCTAATTCGTTTATTTAAACTGAATTTGCTCTTTTATTGTAATCTGACTTGGGCTTACATGACAAGTATAAGCAACTATTGCAACACCTTTTTGTTGAGCATTTTTTATTGCCTGCTCTAATTCAGGCTGCATAGCTTGATTGATCGTCGCATAATTTGCAGTTTCCATCTGAACGATAAAACAAACTGCACCTAAATAACCTGATTCAACAGCTTTAATTAATTCATTTACATGTTTTAGCCCACGAATTGTTGGTGCATCTGGAAACGAAACAATCCCATGATTCTCTAAAGTAATACCTTTTACCTCAACAAATACTTTTTCAGCTTGATCTGTTTCAAAATAAATATCAAATTTAGAGTGTAAATAAGTAACCTCACGCTTTAACTGAACTATTTTTCCTTTTACTTCTGGCAACTTGATTTTGCCATTACGTAATCCTTCAACTGCTACTTCATTAGGTACTTGGCTATCAATATTAATTAATAGGTCGCCTTTTTTGACAGCAATTAAATCATAGTCTGTTTTTCTAGTTGCAGAAGGAACATGATTTAAATAAACCGTTACTCCTGGTAAAAGTAATTCTTTGCAACGCCCTGTATTTTTTACATGTACCGTTTCTTGCTGTCCTTCAACTTCACATAGTGCAATAAAACGATTAGGACGTTCAAGAAAAGTAGCTGGGATAATATTTTGATAATCCGCCAATCTTTATCACTCATTTCTTTTACTTCTTTCCTCTATCATACCAAAAAATACTTAAAAAGGTGAACTCATTTTTAGCTGAGTTCACCTTTTTATATAATGCTTATCCTAAATTATCTAGAATATCCATTTCTTCATCTGACAGTTCAAAATCAAAAATAGCAGCATTTTCAATTAACCGCTCTTTATGAGTTGTTTTCGGAATCGGAATTAAATCTTTTTCAATACTCCAACGCAAAGCAATCTGAGCTACCGTTTTATTATGTTTTTCAGCAATTTTAGTAATCTTATTTTCACTACTTAATTTTCCTTTTTTTAAAGGTGAATATGCCATTGTCACAATATTTTTACTTGCACAAAAATCTGTTAATTCTTCCAAACGATGTCCGGGATAAATTTCGATTTGATTAACTACCGGTTTGATTTTTGCAGCTTTTAATAACGGCAATAAGTCACCACGGGTAAAGTTAGCTACACCAATAGCTTTAACTCGACCTGATGCGTAAATCTCTTCTAAGGCTTGCCAAGTTTCACGATTAATCTCATCACTGGCATCTGGCCAATGAATCAGTGCCATATCAACATACTCTAAATTCAGTTTTTGAAAACTATCTTCAAAAGCTTGAGTTGCTTTAGCTAGACCAGCATCTGTTTTCCAAATTTTAGTAACTACAAAAATGTCTTCACGAGAAATCCCAGCATTAATTGCACGATTGATCCCACGTCCTACACCAACTTCATTCTTATACATTGAGGCCGTATCAATTAAACGATAACCATTCATCAATGCTGTAAAAACTGTTTCTTCAACTTGATTGTCGTCCATCCCATAGGTTCCTAATCCAATTCCTGGAATTGTCAATCCATTATTCAAAGGCATTCTATCCAATAAACTTACTACCATTCGTATCACGCTCCTTCAATATGTTACCTTTAGTGTAACGAATCTAGAGATACAATTCAAAGAAAAGCCCTTCGTACAATTGAAGAATCCTATGTTTTACTTTTTCTTAAGATATCTGTTCTCCTTGATTTTATTCTAGAAATTAATCCACTCTATCTTATGATTTTTTCACCCTATTCTACTAGATATTCATGTAAAAATTTAGCAAAAAAAAACCACAAGTTTTTCACTTATGGTTGATATTCTAGAAGACTTATTTTAATTTTGCACTGGCTTTTTCAGGAATAGTTGATTTTTGTACTTCTTCCCACGATAATACGCCCTTTTTCTTATTATAAGATAGTTTTAAATACGCTTCTTTCCTAAGTGGACGTCCTGAAAATCCATTAAATGTAACCTTTTTTTCAACGCCATCTTTATTAATCGCTACTAAATTATATTCATACATAGTCACTTTATTTCCTTGGTCATCCTTAGTTGTTTTTGGATCACCATCTGTTGTAATCTGAGTATAATAATCTTGTCCAGTATAGTTTGTGTAATAATAAAAACCCACAATAGCTAGTAAAACTACTGCTAAAATACCGACTATTTTTTTCATCCCGCATTCCTCATTTCTTAGTATCATTATACTAACAACGAGAACCTTTTTCCTGTGATTTTGCTTACGTTTGGTACAAGTAATCTTACAAAAAAGTTAGTTGAGGGAAACAACAATAATTTCTGGACGATTGTTTATTCTAAATGGGAAAGTTGAATTACCAATTCCACGGCTAACAATCATTCGTTTACTAGCCATTTCAGCTTGATAATAGACACCACTTGTATATTCTGGAAAACGACCTTGATTTGGTGCATATAACCCACCAATAAATGGTAGTCGGATTTGACCACCATGAGCATGACCTGTAAAAACAATGTCAGGGGCTTTTGTAGCATCAACATAATACTGATTAAAAAACTCGGGTCGATGGGCAATCAATAATTTCGGCTGATCTTGCATGCCTTCATTTAATTGAATCCCATTTAAAATTGGAGCAGATAAAGCCTTAAAATCTTCTTTTTCTGAGAGTCCCATAACTACTAATCCAGCACTACCAAGCTGTAACCATTCCGCTTCATCAATTAAAACACGAACACCGGCTGCAGTTAAAATACTTTCCCATTCTTGTAAGTGCCCACTTTTTAAATCATGATTTCCTGTTACTGCAAATGTTGGTGCAATTGCAACTAATTCTTTTGCAACTAAAGCTAATTCTAACTTTGGCATTTCACCACGAACATCGACTAAATCCCCTGATAAGACAATTAAATCTGGTTCCTCTTGTTTTACTTTATCAATCAGTTTTTCTAATGGGACATTCTGTCGTGGAATATGCAAATCTGATAAGTGAACAATTTTTTTATTTTTTAAACCATTTGCTAAAAATGGGATAGTTACTTGAATTCGCGTTAGTTCTAACCAATGATTTTGAGTATATAAATAGATTGCTCCTACAATTAGTAGTACAGCAATAATTGCAACATAATACATCCAAGACATGTAACCCCTCCTTATCGTTATACTTTAAATTTTTCCATTAAATTCTTTAAATTCAGCTTTTGTTCCTTTATAAACAACTAAATCTAAACTCTCTTGTTTTACGGATTTTTGCGCTAAGCTGCCTTCTTCCGTGTATTCCCAAAAAGTCCATTTAAGCTCACTTTTCAGACTAGGCTTTTGCTGCGTATTAACTAACCAAAGATCACACTCTGGAAATGTATCTTGAATATAGCGTTGATACAGGTCTTGATTTACACACAAAATTAAGCGCTGATTTGTCGCTGCACTTACTGTTGCGATAAAGGCATTTAATTCTTTTTGAACTGCTGTTTTTTCAGGTGGATTTTCTTTTTTGCCATCGTATAATTCCAACATAATAACCGGAGGCAAATCATCGTTCTCTGGTTGATATACTTGTAAAAAATGTTCTGCTTGAGTAGCTCCCGGACTGTCAAAGCTAAAATAATGACTCGCTCCTCTGCGAATATCTGTCCCTTTAATTCGGTCCCAATTCAATCGGTATCCATCGTCTACATAGCTACTTCCCTCAGTTGCTTTAATGTACGCAAAGCTTAAACCACCATCAGAAATCCCTTGCCAGTCTAAGTACCCTTCTTCAGCTGACACTTGAATTCCTTTAACTGAAAAATCTTTTATATCGTCTTTTTGAAAAAATGAAAAGCCCCATACTTGGCTAATAATTACATACAGTAAGACTAAAAAAATAAGAACTACACCACTAATTGCAATGACTTTAGTTGAATTTTTTTTAGGATCTTTCTCTAAATAATAAATGATTCTAACCTCCCTAACCTTACAGAAAGCACCTTGTAGCTTAACATAACACAATGCAATCCTTGGTTAATCAAACAAATTATAGTTCATTTGTTTTTATCTTGATTGATTATTTTTGAAATCATATTCAATACTTAGATTACATTATACCATTTTTTAGAAAAGGAATTCATTTATTTAAAAGAAAAAACTAAATTTAACGATATAGTAAATATATGGAATTAGTTTAACATAAAATCTTATCCATTATAAATAAATTCAAAAAAAATAACCATTTAGCCAAAAATGACTAAATGGTTTCTTTTTATTTAATTTTGTTCGCTTGCTTCAAAGATGAATTTAGCACAAGCGATGTCTTCAACAGCTAATCCAACTGCATTAAAAATTGTAACAGATTTAGAACTTGATTTGCCACTTTTTTCTTTCGTAAGCAATTCTCCTAAGCTGGCTTTAATATGAGTGTCTGAAATTATTTTTTCATTCAGCGGGATTAAATAATCACCACTTTCTTTTTTGATAGCATCATAATCATCTACAAATAATTCAGCTTGAGCCATTAATTCTGAAGTAATTTCTCTTGTTGTAGGTGTGAACGTACCAATTGCATTGATATGAGCACCTTGCTTAATCCACTCAGGTTTCAAATAAGCTTCCTTACTAGGTGTTAAGGTACAAATAATATCTGCCTCTGCTACTGCTGATTCCACACTTTTACAAATAATCACATTACAACCATATTGTGCTTCCATCTCTGTTTTAAAGTTTTCAGCACTCTTAGCAAAAATGTCATATACATAAACTTGTTCAATTGAGCGAACAGCCAATATAGCAGCTAAATGAGAGCGAGCTTGAACACCTGCTCCAATCAAAGCTAATGTTTTCGCATCTTCATTTGCTAGTAATTCAGTTGCAACACCACTAACAGCAGCCGTTCTAATTTGGGTAATACTTGATGCATCAATTAGCGCCACAGGATTTCCATGTTGTGATTGAAATAACATCACATAACCTAAATGAGAAGAATATTTAGTGCCTTGATTTTTAGCAAATGATGTAATTAATTTTGCCCCAAAATAACTATCTTCACCTAAATAGGCCGGCATAAAAGCAAAAATATTTTGCTCTTTATCTGGTAATTTATCTATTCTACGAATGGGTTGAATATATTCTTTTTGTTGAAATTTTAGAAAGGTTTCTTTCATAACGTCAATACTTTTTTTCATCGTTAATAATTGGTGTACTTCTTGTGCTTCAATAACTTTCATCCGATTCAACCTCTATTCTATTTAAATTTATGATCTAATGTAGCAGTTGCATAAAGTACTGCTTTGCCGCCAATTTCAACACGATCGCCTTCTAATTTACACAATAATGTGCCGCCTCTTGGTGAAACTTGTCTGGCAATCATTTCTGTTTTCCCTAATTTTTCAGCCCAATACGGAATAAAATTTGAATGAGCTGATCCACAAACAGGATCTTCATTAATTGTTAGTTTTGGGAAAAAGGTTCTTGAAACAAAATCAAACTCTTTCGCTGGTGCAGTAACCAACACTCCTTTTCCTACTGGTAATTCTTTCATTTTGTCAAAATCAGGCGTCATCATTCGGACATCCTTTTCATCTTCAAAAATTAACACAATGTCACGATCTAAATATGCTTCGATAGGACGTTTACCGCCAACGGCAGCAATCATTGCATCCGTAATTTCAATTGGTTTTGGTAACAAGCTTGGGAAATTCATTTTATAAATATCCTCTTCACGGGTGACACTTAATTCACCACTCATGGTTTGAAAACGCAAAATCGTCGCTTCTTTTTCAATTTCTTGATATAAGGCAAATGCTGTAGCTAATGTAGCATGACCACATAAATTAATCTCGCCACCTGGAGTGAACCATCTAAGATCATAATCTTTGCCATTATGCACAGTAAAAGCTGTTTCTGAAAGGTTATTTTCAATCGCAATCTTTTGCATCACATCATCTGATAACCAACTATCTAAAATAAAAACAGCTGCTGGATTTCCTTCAAATACTTCTTCTGCAAATGCATCAACAATATAATAATTCATAAAAATCGCTCCTCTTCTGGTTTTATTTGTATGTTTAGTTTACCTTGTAATTAACATACAATCAATGATAGAATTGTATGTATTACAATAAAAAGGAGTCTGTGTTATGCCAATTAATTCTTATGACTATTATCCATTATCTTGGTATCCAGATAGTACTAGAATCAAACGTCCAAAATACGAAGCCATTATTACTCTTTTGGAAGAAGACATTGTCAGCGGTGTACTGAAAGCTAATACAAAATTGCCTTCACAGCGAGAGCTGGCTGATTATTTAGACATTAATTTTACGACTGTCACCCGAGCGTATAAGCTTGGTGTTGAAAAAGGATTATTATACACCAATATCGGTAGCGGGACTTTTGTCTCTTCAAATGCTTTCAAATCTATCACTATTTCTACAGATAATAGTCCGGCAGCTAGTATTGATCTAGGCTTAGTCAGTTCCTTTGAACAATGCAATGCGTTGCTAGTTCCGGCTATTCAAAAAGTAGCTGGACAGCAAACTATCACTCAGTTTCTTAATTACCAAGCCCCCACTGGCACTGCTTTTCAAAAGGAAATTGCGATTCGTTGGCTGTCAACCTTAGGCGTTCAAACAATTCCTGAACGACTATCGATTGTTTCTGGTGTTCAAAACGGATTAGCCATTGTATTATCTGCCTTATTTTCTTATGGCGATCGAATTGTTGTTGATTTTTATACGTATTCAAACTTTATTGAATTGGCGAAACTTTTCCATCTAACCTTAATTCCAATTTCTGCGGATTTAGAAGGCATGTCGGCGATTGAATTAGAAAAAATTTGTCAGCTTCAAGAAGTAAAAGGTATCTTCTTAATGCCTTCATGTAATAATCCAACTGGCTCAATTCTATCAGCTTCTCGAAAAAAAGAATTAATCAGCATAATTAAAGCCTATCAACTGATTGTCATTGAAGATGATATTCATGCCTTCTTAACCGCACCTTTTTTAGCTGACTATAGTCCACCCATCTACCAAAGCTTACCCGAGCAAACTGTTTATCTATATGGTATGACAAAATTTATCTGTTCAGGCTTAAGAGTTGCTTATCTTGTTTTCCCAGAAAGATTCAAAAATACTTTGAACCGTTCGATGTTTAACATCAATGTAAAAACCTCTTCTCTGGATAGCGAAATCATTACCGAGGTTCTTCATTCAGGATTAGCTCAACAGCTACTGGAAACAAAAAAAGCCCTTAGCCAAGAAGCCAATGCTTTATTTAATACTATTTTTGATTGTCAGGAGGTAACTGGACACCATCCTTGGCCTTATTTTCGCTGTCTGCCTATTCCAAAGCACTATTCACGAGAGTATATTGAAACATACTTTAATCAACTTGGCGTGAATGTCTATCATTCTGATCGCTTTGTAGTCAAATCGGATTATGAAAAGGCCTTTATTCGCGTGGCTCTGTCTTCTTCAAGTTCATTAGAAGTCTTGGAAACCGGATTGTTGAAGATTAAGGAAGGATTAGTAGGATTAGAGTAGAACCTAAATTCATTATAAAAACCACTAAAAATCGTCAGAAATAAGTGCATTTCTGAGGTTTTTAGTGGTTTTTTTGATTTTTAATCTATTGCTCAACTGGCAACTACAGTATTTTTTGCTAAATAGGTTCGACTGTCTGTTATTGTTACTAGATAAACGAGCCTGCTTTTGAATAGCCGCTCTTTTCATAAGCTTGACTACTTCATCTTCTTAAGTTGAGATAACACAGCACCATATTACTTTTAGTTCAACTGATTCCCTGGATTAGTAGTTAGCAAAGCTAAAACAAGTTGGCAATACTCTTCTGATACTTGATTAGTTTTTATTGCTTTATCCTTTAAATGAATAATTTCTTTAGGTATCAATGATTCTATTTCAAAGTTTTTATGATTTTCATCTATTTTTAATTTTAGAATCATACCATGCTTGTCTAAAATTTTAATCATTGATTTAGTCACTGCATTTTTTAATTTTCGATCATACGCCATTAGATCTCGCAGATTATTCATACTCTCTATCATACTAAGCTCTAGTTGTAAAACACTTAAATGAGCAGTTTGATTTCTAATTTTACCATGAACTGCCTTTATTCCAATTACATTTTCTAAATAAGCATGCAATCTATCAAGAAAAGGCTTAACCTCTGGTTCATTTCCCTTATAAGGATTTTCTTCATTATCAATTACTTTAATATTTTTAATTTTTATAGGCTTAACCTCTGCATTTAGACGTAAAACCCCGCTTAGATTTTTATAGTCAGATATATGATAAGTTTCTCCTCCTAATTCACTAAAACTTCTTGAAAAATAAACTAGATCTCGTTCAAATAAAGCACTAAACCCAACCATTCTACCTAATAAATCGGTAATTAAATAATGTAATTGAGATAAATAGGTTAGCGTTACCTTATTTGCTTTCCAATTAAACCTGTCAATCTTCTTACAGTAATCCCGATACTCTTCTCTTTTTTCTGCTCCTAGTGTCTGCTGCCCTTCTGCCCATTCTGTATGCAAATTTTTACGTTTTTCAACTAATTCACCAATCTCCTCTCGCTTGTGCATCCATTCCTGAATATCAGTAGCCGCCACTCTGAACTGTGGATTATCCTTTAAAAGTGCCTCGATTAATGATTTTGTATGATATTTTTCTAATTTTAAGATGGGTCTAAAGGAAACTCTCGTGCGATCATCCGTTTGCACGTAAGGAGCCGTTTCATAAAGTGATTTATCCTCAAAATAAGCACTTACATCGACATTTTGTGAGTCATTTTTTTCATCGTAATCATTACTTAGAATAGTTAATTCTACAATTGGCAGTAAATTTTGAATTAATTCTGCATGTTGAGTATGATTAAACTTGATTCGAGATTGTTTGAATTTTATCATCTCATTACGTAGCTCATTTAAATGACGGCTGTCTAATAATTTACAAAATAGCCAGTAAGAAATCGCTGAATTTGTGGCAACTAATTGATGTTCGACTTGAATGCTAGCTTTTAACGTTTTTTCTCGTTCGTTAATTTTTTTAGATAAAGAAATCTCAGTTTCTTTTATCACTTTTTCTTCACTAGATAGCAATAATTCTTTTCCAGCAAATGTAGTTAAAAAAACATCGAATCCTTTAACGAATATCTGCATCAATAATTTTTCAAAATTCATCGTTATATTTTTTTCAAAACCTTTATCATTTTTTTCAGCTTTTCTAACTTTTTCTTCACGCATTTCACTTTGCAAATAACTCATATATTGATCTGGTGTTTCCTTAAATTCCATCTCTCGCACTTGTTCAAAAGCATATTTTCTTAAAAATTTTTTGTTCTTTTTCATTTTTTTTCGTGCTTCATCCTTATTAATTCTAAGAATCGCCTTCACCGTTTCTCTAAATGCTGGCGAATTTCCTTGAGAAAAATTCGGTAAGAAAACATATTGATAGATTAACTTAAGTAAATAATATTGCGCTTGAAACGATTCTTCTTTTAGTTCATATCGGTTATAGTAACTCAATCCTAGATAATTCGCTGTCCCTTCTGTTGCAGTTTGATAGGAATGACCTTTTTTAACTAACTTTTTATAGCTTGGAGCAAATGCTACAACTTGACTCCCTAAAGAAAACTTCATTTCTTTTTTTGCAAACAGTTTTTCCAACGACTTTAATGGATAATACTCCAACGCTCCACTGCTTTTAATTCGCTCAATAAAAAATTGTTCTAGTTGATTCTTTTCAGCTTCAAATAAAAACTTATAATCGGTTTCTATATATGACTGACTTTTTCCAGTACTATTCTCACTTGCATCAAATTCAAAGTTTGACTTGTCTAACTGCGGTAAGTTAAATTTTTGATTCTTGTCAAATGAATGAAATATTTCATTTCGAATTTGTTGTACTGACCCACGAAGTGCCCAAATATTCTGCATTTGTTTCGCTTCCGTTTGCTCTCCAAAAGGTATTAATTCTGATTCTCTATCTTTCATCCCCTTAAGTTCAAAAGGAAAATATGGAAAAAAATGATGATAATTAACAAATGAACTTGTCGCTATTGCTTCTTTAAATTCTCTTTTACCTAGAATGTCGCCACTTCTCATTGGCTCTATAATATTTTTCAAACTACTTGTGGCAAATACACAAGCATCCATAAATTTTGTTTGAAAGCCTTCATAAATGCCTATTTCTTGCAGTTTTTTAGAATCAAGAACTTGATTTTCTAATCCAAATTGCTTATATTTTCCTATCTGCATTAAATAGCTAATTAAGGCATTTTTCAGCTGATAATTAACGGTTGTTGCGATTGTTTCAGAATTTAAATAGTAAGGCTCATCTTCTGTACAGCGCTCTTTTTTTATTGGGAAATAATGTTCAAAATATTTTCCAATTTCTATATTAAATTGATTTAATTCCTCATTCTCTTTGATTTTTTCAATTAAACCTATGTGTGTTTTGTACGGATAGTCTTTCCAAATAGTTTTAATTTTAAAGTTTTTTTGTTTCTTGTAGGCCTCTTTCTCTTTCTCTGGATTTTTACCTTTTTTCATACTTTTTTCTAAGTCGTTTAGTTCATCTTGAACTCGTTTACACATTTTTTTGAAATTGTAGATTTCTGCTAATTTAGATAGTTTTTCATCAAGAATTGAAAAATCACCTCGTTCTTGTACCTCGATAGCCCATTGATGCAAGACTCTTTTCCGTTTAGAAAAAGTTTCTGGATTTATTGAGAATCCTTTATTTTGTTCAATACTATTGGCTAGTAAAATGATCTTTCGTTCAATAAATTTATTTTTATATTCACGATAAGGCATCATTTCCTGACAAAAATCAGCCCACGATTCATCTGTAAAATGCTCTCCTGGTACTTTTTGAAGTGCATTATAAAATAACGAAATTAAATCCAAATTTTTTATTTCTACTATATCGTCATTTTTAAATTTCCTTTTAATGAATAAGGCTAAATCTTTTTTAGGTAAATCTTTTAAATCAGTTAAAGACATCTTTGGTTTCCTTATATTTTTATTAGTGTCCACTCCCACTAACTTCTCAAATATCTGACTAATATAATCTCCGTTTTTTTTTATAGTTGCATTTTTATTTTCTTTTTGAGAATTGATAGTTTTGCTATGAAAACTTTTATTGAATGAAGCTTTTTTCAATCGCAAAATTTCTGCAGTACTTTTACGGCTTTCCTCATTTAATTTCAAAGTTCCATATTTCTCTTCTTTTTGCATTGTTACTTGATATAATTTATTATCCAATTTTATTTTCACTTTTGTTATACGCATCTTAACAATACCCTCCATTCTAATACTATATATCTATCTTATCATATTTTCATATAAATAAATTAAATACAACGAAAAAGAAGTAGGAATAAATATTCCTACTTCTTTTTCTTAACTATATGTAACTCTTTTATTTTTTTATTTTTCTTACATTTAGAGGTAGTCTTTAATTCTTTTTAGAAAGTAGTGGGAAAATGGAAAGTTATAGTCCTCTTACATTTAGAGGTAGTCTTTAATTAAAAGATTACAATGAAGGTTATCCACTTCGTTATAGTCCTCTTACATTTAGAGGTAGTCTTTAATTTAACTCATGGGATATGAATTATCATTTAGGTTATAGTCCTCTTACATTTAGAGGTAGTCTTTAATGTATTAGGAACAATAAACGACTCTTTTTTAGTTATAGTCCTCTTACATTTAGAGGTAGTCTTTAATTCAAATTAATCGTTCTCTTTATATCTGGGAGTTATAGTCCTCTTACATTTAGAGGTAGTCTTTAATTGATTATATCGAAAATCAAATAAATGCGCTGTTATAGTCCTCTTACATTTAGAGGTTGGAATGGCAACAGTTTTTTTGACAAATTTTATAAGGTGCAGAACTTCTTTCCGTATGCTATTCCGATTGTCCTTGACAATGAGCCTCCTCGGATGTGACGATCTTCGGCAGGAGCTAACAGTTAAAGTTAGACTGCCTCGCTAGCGTTAGCACATCCGAGCTCATTATCAAGGATTCGCTGCGCCAATCTCTGGTTACGGTAACCAACCGGTGTCTCGTAGCCAAGTGTACCGTGCAACCGAAGGTGGTTCCACCAATTGACATAGTCAAATAACTCCAAATCCAATTGTTGTAAGGTTTCAAATGTGTATTGATAGACAAATTCTACTTTCAACGACTTATAAGTTGATTCAGCTACGGCATTATCAAAAGGACAGCCTTTATGACTTAATGATCGATTGATATCAAAAGTTGTTAATAATTCATCAATAGCTTGGTTATCAAACTCTTTTCCACGATCAGTATGAAAAATCTCAACCTCTGTCAGAGGTTGTTTGATACGGCTAAATGCTTTTTTTACTAGAACGGCATCTTTATGTTCTCCACAAGAATAGCCGAGAATTTCTCGATTGAACAGATCCAAAATGAAACAGACATAATTCCATTTTTTCCCGACTCGTACATAAGTCAAGTCTGTTACGATCGCTTCTAATGGGTTGTCTCTTAAGAATTTACGATTCAATACGTTTGTCGTTTTGGCTTCATTGCAAGTAGAATGATGTACTTTAAAATAAGCAACAGTATAGCTCGATTTTAATCCTCTATTTTTCATGATTCTACTAATTTTTCGTCGGCTGATCTGAATGCCTCGTTTTGATAAGGCTTTTTTTATTTTTCTTGAGCCGTAGGCCTTTCGGCTGCGGATAAATTCTTCAGCGACTACTTCTTCAAGTTCTGATTCATCTTTCTTTGGTTTTGATTGATAATAATAGGACTGACGTGATAGACCTAATATTCTGCACATCGCTGATATAGGGTAAAGATGCTTATTCGCATCGATTACTTGTCTCTTCGTCCGAATATCAGCGCTGCTTGCTTTAAAATATCATTTTCCATTTCTAATTGCTGGTTTCTTTTACGTAGTTCTAACAATTCTTTTTGTTCAGGCGTAAGATTATCTTTTTCTTTGAATGAACCACTCGTTTTAGATTGCTTTACCCATTTGTCAAATGCTGAAGCCGTTAGTTCATATTCTCGAATGATTTCTACACGTGGCTTTCCAGCTAAGTAAAGATTGACGATTTGTTGCTTGAATTCTTGTGAAAAAGTTCTTCGTGTTCTCTTAGACATAAAAATTCCTCCTGGTATGTTTTCTTCTAGTCTACACACCTTAATTTTTCTGTCTAGTTAATTGTAGCCTATCCAGGTAGTCTTTAATCGGAGTTGAGTTTACTCTGACCAATAAACGGTTATAGTCCTCTTACATTTAGAGGTAGTCTTTAATTCTCCTTTTTCATGAATGGCCGTTAACCCTGTTATAGTCCTCTTACATTTAGAGGTAGTCTTTAATTGCGACAATCAGTATGATTACGATGCTGACGTTATAGTCCTCTTACATTTAGAGGTAGTCTTTAATTTTTACATAAAAAAAGGAGGGTATAATCATGTTATAGTCCTCTTACATTTAGAGGTAGTCTTTAATTTACGCCAAGAATTATTAATGTTGATGCAAGTTATAGTCCTCTTACATTTAGAGGTAGTCTTTAATCTTTATCCATGAATTAACTCATGCGATTGCGTTATAGTCCTCTTACATTTAGAGGTAGTCTTTAATAGAAATATATTAATAGCGACTTATATTACAGTTATAGTCCTCTTACATTTAGAGGTAGTCTTTAATATATTGGAGAAAAAAGAAAAAGATTAGTCAGTTATAGTCCTCTTACATTTAGAGGTAGTCTTTAATTCCTCTATTGTACTTAACATCATCTACTGAGTTATAGTCCTCTTACATTTAGAGGTAGTCTTTAATACCCTTCTATCGTATCATAGACAGCTCTAAGGTTCAATCCTTGTTTTCTTTGACTAAAAAATGGACAACACTCTGTAAATTCTGATATATTTTGTTTAAAATCGATTCATCTTAGCCAATACTCACCTCAGTCTGCCACTTTTATGTTTAAAATAGATGTTCTGATAGACTAATAAAAAAGACGTCTCTTTTAAAAGAAACGTCTTTTTCCAATTAACTTATTTTTTAACTAAAAGTGTTACTGATTCAACATGATTTGTTTGTGGGAATAGGTCAACTGGTTGAACTTTCTCAACTGAATAACCACCTTCTGATAGTAAAGCCAAATCACGAGCTAGAGTAGCTGGATTACAACTTACATAAACGATTTTCTTAGGCATCATTGCTAATGTAGCTTCAATAAATGTACCTTCTAATCCTTTACGAGGCGGATCAACAACTAATAAATCAACTGCTAATTCTTTTTCGCTCCATTCAACCATCACTTCTTCAGCTAAACCAGCTTCAAAAGTTACATTATCAATATTGTTTAGTTTTGCATTGTTTTTCGCATTTTCAACAGCTGCTTCAACTGACTCAATTCCATAAACTTCTTTGGCATTTTTAGCTAAAGAAAGTGAGATTGTTCCAATTCCACAATAAGCATCAATAACGGTTTCAGTACCAGTTAATTCAGCATAATCCAATACTGTTTGATATAATTTTTCAGTTTGTTGTGGGTTTACTTGATAGAAGGCTGATGCTGAGATTTCAAAGGTATTCCCTAATAAGGTATCCGTAAAGTAATCTTGTCCCCATAACGTAATGTTTTCTGAACCAAGAATTTTATTCGTACGACTTGGATTAACATTTTGAATAATACTAACTACTTCAGGAAGTGCTTCTGTAATCGCTGGTAAAATTTTACTTGTTGGGAATAATTTAGCTGTTCTCGTTACTAAAACAATCATAATTTCCCCAGTATGATAACCACGACGAACAATAATATGACGTAGATTCCCAGTATTTGCACCTTCGTTATAAGGTTTCACATTAAATTCACGCATAATATCACGTACGATAACTACAGCTTCATCAATTTTAGGATCTTGAATCACAAAGTTTTCCATTGGAATTAAATCATGACTATTTTTACGGAAAAATCCTGTTGTTAATTTGTCATCGATTTTACGAACTGGGATTTGTGCTTTATTACGGTAACCCCAAGGTTCTGCCATTCCAATTGTTTCAAAAACAGGGACTTCTGGCATTTTAGCAATACGTGCTAAAACATTACGTAATTGTTGACGTTTAAAAGTCAATTGTGAAGAATACGTCATATGTTGTAAAGGTGTAATTCCAACACGTGTATAGTTTTCATCTTTGATTTCAACACGATTTTGGCTAGAAGTTAAACGTTTCATTGATTTACCATAACCAAATGATTTTCCGGTCTTATGGATTTTAATTTCTATTTCTTCACCTGGTAGAGCATTTTCAATAAAGATTGGGTAACCGTCTATTTTGGCAACACCCATCCCCTCATGTGTTAAATCTTCAATTTTGACTGTATGTTTTTCATTTTTTTTAACTGGTACTACTTTTTCAGCTTTCATTAAAAAGCTCCTTTCATGTATATGACTCGATCCATTTGTAAATGGTTTAGTATAAGTGGTCAAATTTAGTGAATAAGTTAATTTTTTAGGTTAAAGCAATTTTTCAACTTAAGCAGTCAAGACTAAGTTCCGCTAATCTGTCAGCTTTTCAATCAAAAAGTTTGCTGTCCTTTTAGAGTATCTCACAAAAGGACAGCAAACTCAAAATAATTTGTTACTTAATCGGTAATTTCTCATTTTCAGGTCTGGAAATAACTCCATCCCCGTTGATATCTTCGTTAGCTAAATGTTCCATTTCTTTAATAAACGCTTCTTCGGCTGCTTCAATCTCATCCTCGCCAATTACAGCATCGTCTGGAATTGAATCTAAATCACCGAACATTTCAATATGTTGATGTAAATTTGTAAATGTCATCGGAGCATCCCCACCGTACTCACCGTCTAAATTAATCATCATTCGCGAACCGTCCATTGGTTCTGCTTTAACATGACTAGTTTTTACATAAAGTAGATTAGGATGATCAATATGTTTTCCACCGTTTAACATCAAAGCTACCATGTGTAGAATTTCTACAACATTGGCTGTTTTGATAATCATTAAAGAAAATAAACCATCGTCTAAATGAGCATCTGGTGCAATTTGTTCAAAGCCACCCACTGAATTGGTTAATCCTAATAGGAACATAGAAGCTTTTCCTTCAAATACATCATCATCATACTCAATTCGCATTGGAATCGGCTTAATCCGAGGAAGCATTTCTGCTCCCTTAACGAGATAAGCCAAGTAGCCAAATATTGATTTTAATTGAGATGGTACATCATAAGTCAGTTCAGTTAAGTTTCCCCCACCTGCAATATTAATGAAATACGTTTCATTTGCTTTACCAATATCCATTTTGATTGTTTGCTGCTTCTGTATTACTTTAGCTGCCGCAACAACATCATTTCTAGGAATGTGTAACGCTCTTGCATAATCGTTAGTGGTTCCAGCTGGAATAATCGCTAATTTAGGTCGTTTTTCTAAATGGGCAATTCCATTCACTACCTCATTAATCGTTCCATCTCCCCCCGCTGCTACAATCAATTCAAAGCCATCTAAAGCAACTCGTTCTGCTTCTGTTTTGGCTGAATCTGGTTCTGGTGTTGTCGCATACGCACTGGTTTCATAACCTTCCGCTTCAAGAATTTGTAAGATGTCTACTAGATTTTTCTTAAGAACTTCTCTACCTGAAGTTGGATTATAAATGACTCTTGCTCTCATAGATATCCTCCTTTGAAAATATACACTGCCGATTAATTACCGTTTTGCTAATTCTTGATTTAATAATTGATTCACAACGCCTGGGTTGGCTTGTCCTTTAGTTGCTTTCATAATTTGACCAACAAGGAAACCAACTGCACGGTCTTTACCATTTTTAAAATCTTCAATGGATTGAGCATTGTTATCCAAGACTTCATTAATCATTGGCAATAATTTAGCTGGATCAGATAATTGAACTAAACCTTTTGCTTCAACTACTTGCTTCGCATCGCCACCATTAATGATTAATTCACGGAAGACTTTTTTCGCAATCTTAGAACTAATTGTTCCATCTTCAATCAATGTAATCATACCAGCTAAGTTTTCAGGTGTTAATTTAGTTTCTTCTAATTCAAGCTTTTCACTATTTAAATAACCTGAAACTTCACCCATTAGCCAGTTAGAAGCTTGTTTTGCATCTGCACCTTTTGTTAACGTTGCTTCAAAGAAATCTGACATTTCTTTTGTTTGAGTTAAAACCATTGCATCATATTCTGGTAAACCAAACTTATTAATATAACGTTCACGACGTGAGTTTGGCATTTCTGGAATACTTTCACGAACTCGTTCAATCCACGCATCATCAATTTTAAGATTTGGTAAATCTGGTTCTGGGAAATAACGGTAATCGCTTGAACCTTCTTTGACACGCATTAAAATTGTTTCGCCCGTCACTTCATCAAAACGACGTGTTTCTTGTTGAATAACGCCACCTGACACTAATACTTTTGCTTGACGAATTTCTTCATGAGCCAGTCCACGACGAACAAAGTTAAATGAATTCAGATTTTTTAATTCTGCTTTTGTTCCAAATTCCTCTTGACCAATCGGACGTAATGAAACATTGGCATCACAACGCATTGAACCTTCTTCCATTTTCACATCACTAACACCTGAGAATTGAATCACTTGTTTCACTGCTTCTAAATAAGCATACGCTTCTTCTGGCGAACGCATATCGGCTTCTGAAACAATCTCAATTAATGGTGTTCCTTGACGATTTAAATCTACATATGAATAGCCATCTGTTCCGTGATTGTTTTTCCCAGCATCTTCTTCTAAATGCACACGTTCAATTCTGATTTTCTTTTTAACGCCTTCAACTTCAATTTCAATCCAACCATCATGTCCAATTGGTTTATCAAATTGTGAAATTTGGTAAGCTTTGGGATTATCTGGATAGAAATAGTTTTTACGGTCAAATTTAGTATCTTTAGAAATCTCACAATTTAAGGCTAATGCTGCACGCATTCCAAAATCAATTGCTTGTTTATTCATTACTGGTAATACGCCTGGATATCCCCAGTCAACTACGTTTGTATTGGTATTCGGTTCTGCACCAAAGTGGGCCGGAGCAGACGAGAACATTTTCGATTCGGTTTTTAATTCTACGTGGACCTCAAGTCCGATTACTGTTTCAAAATTCATCTAGCTATCCCCTCCTACAGGTTTGGTTTTTGTTTGTGGAAATCCGTTGCTTGCTCAAATGCATAAGCTGCTTTATAAATAGTTTGCTCATCAAAATGTTTGCCGATTAATTGTAATCCAATTGGCAAACCATTTTCAGCAAATCCACATGGAATTGACATCGCTGGAACTCCTGCTAAATTCACTGGAACGGTTAAAATATCATTCATATACATCGTCAATGGATCATCCATATTTTCACCTAAATTAAAGGCTGTTGTTGGAGTGGTAGGTCCTAAGATTAAATCATAATCTGCAAATACGTCTGTAAAATCTTGTTTAATCAATGTACGAACTTGACCCGCTTTTTTAAAGTAAGCATCGTAATATCCAGAACTTAAAGAAAACGTTCCAAGCATAATTCGACGTTTCACTTCCATTCCAAAACCTTCAGAACGACTCATTACATAAAGCTCTTCTAATGTTTTTGCTTCTGGTGAACGGTATCCATAACGAACACCATCAAAACGTTGTAGATTTGATGAAGCCTCACTTGAAGCAATGATGTAATAAACCGCAATTCCATATTTAGAGTGTGGCAAGCTCACTTCTTCAACTGTTGCACCTAACGATTTATACGTGTCGATTGCTGCCAAAACAGCTTTCTTGATTTCTTCATCAATACCTTCTTGTAGATATTCTTTTGGAACACCAATTTTCATACCTTTAATATCACCAGTCAGACCTTCAGTAAAGTCAGGAACTGATGCACCTGAACTCATTGAATCATTCGCATCATACCCGCTGATTGCATTTAATACATACGCATTATCTTTAACCGTACGAGTAAATGGTCCGATTTGATCTAAACTTGAAGCAAAGGCAATTAAACCAAAACGTGATACACGACCATATGTTGGTTTCATTCCTACAACCCCAGTAAAGGCTGCTGGTTGACGAATACTTCCACCAGTATCACTACCCAAACTCATCAATACTTGTCCCGCTGCAACTGCTGCTGCTGAACCACCTGAAGAACCACCAGGAACTTTAGTTAAATCCCATGGGTTTTTCGTTTGTTTGAAGTAAGAAGTTTCTGTACTTCCACCCATTGCAAATTCATCCATGTTTAATTTTCCAACAGGGATCATATCTGCTTCATAGACTTTATTCATAACTGTTGCATCATAAATTGGTATAAAATCTTCTAACATTTTACTAGCTGCTGTTGTACGAATATCTTTAGTGACAATATTGTCTTTTATTCCGATTGGCAAACCAGCTAAAACATTCGATTCCGTAATGCCTTTAGTATCCATATTCTTCGCCATTTGTAAGGCTTCGTCTTCGCTTAATGTAATAAATGAGCCAACTTTATCTTCAGTTTCATGAATACGAGCAAACGTTTCACGCATAATATCTTCTGCAGTAATTTCTTTTGAAACTAACAAATTGTGTAATTCAACTAATTCCTTATCTAACAAACTCATGCTCCAGCCTCCCCATTATCCATAATTGCTGGTACTCTAATTAGACCATCTTTTTCAGTTTTAACATTTTTAAATAATTCTGTCCGATCAAATCCAGGAACGGCAACATCTTCACGCATTACATTAATTGTTTCTAAGGCGTGTGTTGTTACTGGAACGCCTGTTGTATCGATTTGCTCTAATTGTTCAACCATTCCAATAATTTTATCCATTTGCTCTGTAAAATGAGCAATTTCATTGTCTTTAAAAGCTAATTTAGATAGCTTTGCAACGTGGTTTACTTCTGTTTCATTAATTGCCATTATTTTTCGACCCTCTTTCTTTTCATTACTTTTTCAATTATGAAAACTTAATTTCTATTTTAGCATAAACTAAGTAGACTAACTATCTAAATCTTTAGATTTAGTATGGCTTTTTTGCTAAATAAATCAAACAAGATTCTACTGATTAATCTTGTTTCTTGTCAAAAATAAGAAAATGCCAGGAATAATTCCCAGCATTTCTCTTTATTTAATCAAAAATATGATACTTAAACTCAGTAGTATTGGCATCTCTACTTAGGAAAGCCTCAATTCCTTCCATTGAATTGACTGTAATTTCAATTGGAATTGTTGCTGGTAACAAGCTAGTTTTATCTGCAATAAATTGTGTGAAAGAAATAATCTCAGACTCTCCATAAAACTGAGTCGTAATTTTGATTGCCATTTTTGATAATTGATTGTTTTGATAGTACGCTTCTGCCGTCACACCACTTAGATTCGGGAAGAAGGATTGAATCGAATTTTTAAAGTTATCAAAGTTAGTTTTTTCTTCACTTGATTTTCCATCATTATTAGGGAAGATTATTTTTTGATCATTAATTGCTGACCATTCACCAACTGTCGTTGAACCATTTTCACTCATAGCGGAAGCAAAATACACACCACCTGCTAAAGTATCTTTAGCAGATTGTTCAAACAGCGCAACCATGATTGGCACATTGCCCATTCCATCCTTCTTACGTAAACGTGCAACAACTTCATTAGCAATTTCTTTCCCTTTAGCTTCGAAATCAGCTCGAGAAATCGGTGTTTGAAATTCTGCTCCATATAAAACTTTTTGATAGTAATCGACACTATTCAACGCTAAACCAATGCTGACACCTGATAATTTATAATTATCACCATCTTTTACCATATAATTCTGTTCAAGAATCTGAGCTAAATAACGTGGAGCTCTTGTATCTGGCTCTATTTGACCATTATCTGGCGGATTCAAGCCATTCGGTCCAGCACTTGAATTAGGATCTTCCACTTCTGCTTTACGACCAATCCAAGATTTTGCTGTAGCTGAATCAATCAATTGCCCTTCACGGAAATAATTGTTATCTGTTGGAAACGGAGTTTGTGAAAGACCAATTAATCCCGATTCAAATGCTTTCATGTTGTATCCTGAGTTCAGACTTAAACTAACTCCCCGAGATGGACTTGTTTGATATTCTTTATCATTTTTCATTACGACACGGTAATAATCTTTTGATAGTTGTGTTTTTGTGACTTTTTCAGTGCCTTTTGAGCTATCTGAATTCGTTTCAGTATTCGTATTGGTTACATTGCCACACGCACTTAAAAGAATCAGACAGGCACCTAATAATGCAATTATTTTTTTATTCATTTAGGCTATTCCTCTCCTTCCAAATGTTCTAATAGCTGATCTTCACTCCAAACGGTAATTTCTAACTTTTCGGCTTTTGCTAGTTTACTTCCTGCTTCTTCACCAGCAACGACTAAATCTGTTTTTTTGGAAACACTCCCAGTTACTTTACCGCCTAGATTTTCAATTCGTGCCTTTGCTTCTTCACGAGTAAAATGAGTGAGCTTACCTGTTAACACAATCGTTTTCTGGTTAAAGAAAGAATCACTTTCAGCAATCTCAGTCCGTTTCTTCCCAAGATAAGTTAAATTCACTTCTCTTTGGGCTAACTCTTCCATTAATTCTGTTACTTCTGGTAATTGGAAATACGCCACAACACTATCTGCAATAATCTCACCAATACCTTCAACTTCGATAATTTCTTCCTTTGTAGCAGCCTTTAAGCCAGCCATACTTTCAAATCGTTCCGCTAATAATTTAGCTGCTTTTGCTCCAACATGGCGGATACCTAGTCCAAATAATAAGCGTTCCATGGAATTAGCACGACTAGCATCAATCGCTGTTAAAATATTATTGGCTGCCTTATCTTTGATTTTTTCTAACGTTAATAATTCATCAAAGGTTAGCTTATACAAGTCAGCAACATCTTCTACTAACTCTTTTTCATACATTTGCACAATCACTCGATTGCCTAACCCATCAATATTCATGGCATTACGAGAAACAAAATGCGACAAGCCTTCTGTAATTTGTGCAGGACACTTAGGATTGATACATCTTAACGCAACCTCTTCTTCCAAATGCACTAACTCGCTCTCACAAGCAGGGCAATGAGTTGGAATTGGGTAAGGCTCACTAGTAGCTTCACGTTTATCCGTCAACACTCGCGTTACTTCAGGGATAATATCCCCAGCTTTGTGAATAATCACTGTATCTAATAAACGAATATCCTTCTCTTTAATTAAATCAACATTGTGCAAACTTGCTCGTTGTACTGTTGTGCCAGCTAAACGAACTGGATCCATAATAGCCGTTGGGGTCACAACACCAGTTCTACCAATCGTCCATTCAATTTCTCGAATGACAGTTGTCGCTTCTTCTGCTGGGAATTTATAAGCAATTGCCCAACGCGGTGCCTTAACGGTAAAACCAAGCTCTTCTTGTGCAGCAAAATTATTCACCTTAATCACAATACCGTCAATTTCATAAGGCAAATCAACTCTTTTTTCATGATAGGTTTGAATATATTCCCACACTTCATCAATTGACTTACATAGCTTACGCTCATGATTCGTACGAATGCCAAGTTCGTCTAATTGGTGTAAAGCTTCTTCTTGACCATTTGCCGTTATCTCACCAAAATCAGCAACTGTATAGAGGAAAGTACTTAAATTCCGCTTAGCAGCTAACTTGGGATCTAACTGACGCAATCCTCCAGCAGCAGCATTTCGCGGATTAGCAAACACATCTTCACCATTTTCCTCACGCTCTTTATTCAAGGCAAGAAAAGAAGACTTTGGCATATAACATTCTCCACGAACTTCAATTGAGTAAGGCTTCTGCAAACGCAATGGAACGGATTTAACTGTGCGAATATTTTGCGTAATATCTTCGCCAACTGTACCATCTCCACGTGTTGCAGCTTGAACCAAAAGGCCATCTACATACTTTAAAGATACCGCTAAGCCATCTATTTTCAACTCACAAATGTACTCAATTTCTTCATTTGGTAGAATCTTTTTGATTCGTTCATCGAAGTTCATTAAGTCTTCTTGATTAAATGCATTTCCTAAACTAAGCATTGGGATTTCATGAACAACTTTAGTAAATCCTGGTAAAATCGTTCCGCCTACCCGCTGTGTTGGAGAATCATTTGTAATTAAATCTGGATATTCCGTTTCGATTGCCACAAGTTCATGATAAAGTACATCATAATCGTGATCAGAAATTTTGGGATTATCCTTTACATAATAGTGATAACTGTATTTGTCTAATTCTGCTCGCAACTCGACAACCTTCGTTTTAGCTTCTTCAAAGGACATATGTTCAGTCATCTTCAGACCCCTTTTCTTTAGTTACTTCTATATCAATCGACGTTATTTTATACTTTTTCAATTGGAGCAAATGCGGCTAATAAACGTTTAATCCCTTGTTCTTTAAATGCCACATCCAACTCTAGATTATCAGCATCCCCAGCCACCTTCACAACTGTTCCAACACCCCATTTTTTATGCATCGCTTTATCGCCAACAGACCACGCTAATTTTTCAGCGCCACTTTCGACTTTATTCTGTGATACTGGAGATTTATAGGTTTGAGCCGTTGCTCGTTGAGTTTGGTTTCGTTGCAACAAGCTGCTGCCATTGCCGTTACCACCAAAACTGTTGCCTCCGCTAGTGCTACGTCCAAATGGTAAACTACCTGATAATTGATTGCCTGATTCTAATGCCTCTTCACTAATTTCTGTAACAAAACGGGAAGCTGGATTTGATTGAGTTCGTCCATAGAGCATTCGTGAATAAGCGTTCGTAATATATAATTTTTGTTCTGCACGAGTAATTCCAACATAGGCTAAACGGCGTTCTTCTTCTAACTGATCTTCCTCCATTAAAGCACGAGACATTGGGAAAATCCCTTCCTCAACACCAATTAAGAAGACGATTGGAAACTCTAAACCTTTTGCCGCATGCAAAGTCATTAAGGTAACTTCACTGGTTTGTTCTTCTTCCAGATTATCTAAGTCAGAAACTAATGCTAAATCAGTTAAGAAGGTTAGTAAGCTAGTGTCTTCACTGTTATCTTTCTCAAATTGTTGAGTAACCGAAAGAAATTCTTGGATATTCTCAATACGAGTTTCAGCTTCTAATGTTTTTTCATTTTTCAAGGCTTGTAAATACCCACTGCGTTTTAGAACTTCTTCTACTAATTCAGTCACAGGTAGATACTCTTGCATTTTGATAAAATCTTTAATCATAAAAGCAAAGCCTTCTAATTCTCCAGCAGCTTTTCCAGTAATTGGTGTGATAGTTACATTCAAAGCTGTTTCTAATAACGACCAACCATATTGATTCGCTGCATCTCTTAATTTTTCAACTGTTCCAGGACCAATCCCACGTTTAGGTACATTTACAACGCGTTCAAAGCTCATATTATCTTCTGGGTTTGCAATCAAACGTAAATACGCCAATATATCACGAATTTCTTTACGATCGTAGAACTTATGCCCACCAACCATTTTGTAAGGAATATTGGATTTTAGTAAATTTTCTTCTATTACCCGTGATTGGGCATTGGTTCGATAAAGTACAGCAAAATCACCGTAATTTAATTTGCGCTCACGCATCTCTTCTTGCATTTTTGAAACAATATAACGGGCTTCATCATGTTCGGATTGACCGCGATAATACGTTATTTTTTCACCATCATCATTGTCTGTCCATAATTTTTTATCACGACGGTTTGCGTTATTTCCGATCACATCATTCGCCGCTTTTAAAATCATTTTTGTCGAACGATAATTCTGCTCTAACAAAACAACTTTGGCATCTGTATAGTCTTTTTCAAAGGTTAAAATATTCTCCATATTCGCACCACGCCAGCCATAGATACTTTGATCGGCATCTCCAACAACACAGATGTTTTTAAAACGTTTTGCCAAACGGTTCACCAATGTATACTGCGCATGGTTGGTATCTTGGTACTCATCTACATGAATATAGTGAAATTTATTTTGATAATAATCTAAAGTTTCAGGGCTATCTTTGAATAATCGAGCCGTCAACATAATTAAATCATCAAAATCCACTGATTGGTTACGGCGTAGTTCTTTTTGATAATCATCGTAACAATCTGCAACTGTTTTTTCAAACATACTTGATGCATACTCCCGATACTCTTCAGCAGTTTGTAGTTCATTTTTAGCATTACTAATTTGACCTAAAATCGCTTTTGGTTCAAACTTCTTAGGATCAATATTGCGTTCTTTTAAAATACGTTTCATCAATGTTTGTTGTTCACTAGGATCACTGATAGTAAAGGCTTTGTTGTAACCAATCTTATCAATATCACGACGTAAAATACGAACACACATTGAGTGAAAAGTAGAAACCCAGACATCATTTCCACCACGAACATTTAAACGATTTACCCGTTCTTTCATTTCCTTAGCTGCTTTATTCGTAAAGGTAATCGCTAAGATATTCCAAGGATTCACTTGTTTTTCTTCAATTAAATAGGCAATTCGATGGGTTAAAACGCGTGTCTTTCCACTTCCTGCTCCTGCCATAATTAACAGTGGACCTTCTGTGGCAACCACAGCCTCTTTCTGCCTTGGATTCATTCCTTGTATTAAATCATCTCTTGATACCAACTTTTAACATCCTCTCAGCTTTCATTTATCACTGGATCTTAGTTGTTTATTCGCAACTAAAATCGTTATTCGTAAATAAAAATCGCTCATTTCTAACCATTACACCATTATAGCAAAAAAACCGAAAAACTTCTTTAAAAAAAGAATAAGAGTCACAAAAATATTTGCAAATAATTAAGAAAATTTCCCGACTAGTTAGCAGTTTATTATAACAAGAGTGGGTTGGCAAAAAAAGAGAACATTTCGTTAATTTTAGAAAATGATTGCATTAAATTTATGTTAGATAGATGAAAAAGAACAGATAGAAAATAAATTTCCCTATCTGCTCAATTAATTCTATTTGCTACGATTCTTAAGTAAAAACTATCTAACTTCTCTTTTAATTTGTTTTTATAGTCCGGGCTAATTGAATAATTACTCCCTTATCTTCCGGTTGTTTTATAGAAGTTAAAGTCAAATTATCAGTAAGCACATATTCATTCCGCCCCTTACTACTGTACTTAATAATCATATTTAATGGCTTATCTGTAATGCCCGCATCTATTAGAAAATTACTCAAAAGATTAAAACCAAATTCTTCATGAGTGAGTCCCTCATCCATTTTATCTGATTTATTAGAAATCTCAACACTGTATCCAAAGGGATAGTTTCCATTTAATTCCGCTGTCATATCCTCTACTACTTGTTTTTTTCCGTATTCAATTCTGATGTTTTCACAACATTAACAGCTTCATTTTTTTAATGGAGTTATATAAGCATCTATATCAAATTTATACACTTTTGAGAAATCTAACCGCTCATCCTCTATATTAGCATCCACTTCTTTTCTACTCTCATTCTCGCTATTTTCTCGTTCAACAACTTTATTTGCCTCGTTTATCTCTTTTTTGATTCCATAGCTAATTAATATAATAAAATTAAAATTTTTAGAATGAAAAATAACTATCTATAAATAAAGGTTGCTTTTAATAAATAGTTATTTCCCCTACCATACAAGAGTTCTAAACGTATTAATATACGACCTATATTGGCTTTAATAACGTTTTTATTTTCAAAAAAAGTAAGTAAAGAAATAAATTTCTTTACTTACTAAATAATACTACCAAATTAAGTTTCAACTAATAGTTAATCCTTATTCACAGCACTTAACATCAACTGATTCACCAGAATCCGAATTTGTTTGCGGGCTAATCCATAATCTTCCACTTTGATAAAATCTAAAATTTTTGAATAATGTTGCAGTTTTTTAGGCATGTTTCGTCGAATAAGCTCCGTTAATTCTTGATTTTTTTGGAGATGTAAGTGACGCAAGGTTTCGCTAACTAAAGTTAGCTTAAATTGATTGTGATTCAACGCTAAGAAGTCTCTTAAAAATTGGCGTTCTTTTTCTTGATAAATTTCACTATCTCCTTGTTGAACGAACTGAATCAATTCATTTAAACACGTATCTAGTTGAGTAATATCTACTCTAATTTCCTTTAATTCTAAATAATGAACATATTGCACAAAAATCAATTCTAAAACTTCTAAACGCTCTATATAGCCTTTTAAATCAATTTTAGACTCGACTATTTTAGCACCTTTATTAGCTTCAATTATAATCAATCCTTCTGCTTCTAAACGTAAAAAAGCACGTCTAACTGGAGTCCGACTAATTCCTAAAAGCTTGGCTATTTTCAGCTCAGTGACATGGACTTGCGGAGGCCATTCCTTAGATAGAATTCTCTCCTTAATACTTAAATAGGCGACTTGTTCTAAATTCGTTCCCCGTTGTCTATGGATTTTTCCCACCTACTTTATTTTTGATGTAAACCTTGATGCCCAATATCCATTCGATAAAAAGTTTGATCTGTATCTGCTTTTTGCAAATTATGATAGATTTTTTCTCTTGCCTCAGCCAATGAAGCCCCACTTGCGCCAACTAAATAAATCCGACCACCAGTAGACACCAATTCCTCTTCCTGCTTTTGAACTCCGGCAGTATAAACTGTAACGTCCTTAAATTTTGAAAAATCTGGCAGTGAAATTCCCGTTGCATACTCAGCTGGATAGCCTTCTGCTGCCACAACAACACCAATCTCAAAACCTTCTGTTTCCCATTCAATTGATGGCTCTTGATCCGTTAATAGCGCCGTAATAATCTCTGCCAAATCTGTTTTTAATCGCTTTAGTACGACTTGGGTTTCTGGATCACCGAAGCGAGCATTGAATTCGATTACTTTTGGTCCTGCATTTGTTGCAATTAGCCCAGCATATAAAATCCCTGTAAAGGATCGTCCTTCTTGAATCATTCCAAGTGCTGCTGGTCTCAAGACTTTTTCAATTGCTTCTTGCACCATTGTTTCTGGAATTTGTGGAACTGGAGTATAAGCCCCCATGCCACCAGTATTAGGTCCCTTATCTCCTTCATAGGCTCTTTTATGATCTTGAGAAATCACCATTGGATATACCTTATCATTTTTTACAAAAGCTAACAATGAAAATTCCTCGCCAGCTAAAAATTCTTCAACCACTACTTTACTGGAACTTGCCCCGAATTTCTCATCTAATAGCATATCTTTTAATGCTAATGTAGCATCATTCATATCTTCTGCAACCACAACCCCTTTACCCGCTGCTAAACCATCTGCTTTAATAACAATCGGAACACCTTTTTCAGTCACATAGGCTAATGCCTCATCATAATCAGTAAACGTTTTGTGGGCTGCTGTTGGAATTTGATATTTTGTCATTAATTCTTTAGCAAAATCTTTTGAACCTTCGATTAAAGCAGCCTTTTTATGAGGTCCAAAAGCTTTTAAGCCAGCTGCTTCAAAATCATCAACAATTCCATTTAATAGTGGTACTTCAGGTCCAATAAAACTCCAATCAACCTGATTTTTTTTTGCAAAGGCAATTAGTTCTGGATGATTATCTTCAGAAATGTCTACTAATTGAATACCATCAACTGTCATTCCTGCATTTCCTTTTGCACAAAAAACGGTTTCTACTAAGGGACTTTCTAATAATTTTTTACAAATTGCGTGTTCACGTCCGCCACTACCGATTACTAAAAGTTTCATTTCTTCTCGCTCCTTTGTTTGTTATCAACCCAAAGTTGAAAAAAGCGATGGCAACTTTCTACCATCGCCTTGATTTTTAATGTCTAAAATGTCTAACTTTAGTGAAAATCATCGCCACACCATATTGATTGGCCATATCAATTGAATCTTGATCTTTCATACTTCCACCTGGTTGAATAATGGCTTTAATTCCATGTTTGGCTGCATATTCCACACTATCATTCATTGGAAAAAAAGCATCGCTGGCTAAAACAGCTCCATCTAATTTACCAGCTGCTTGCTCTAACGCAATCTTAACTGAACCAACACGATTCATTTGCCCTGCACCAACGCCTAAAGTATGTTCTGCATTTGCCACAACAATGGCATTGCTTTTCACATGTTTCATAACTTTCCAAGAAAATTCCATCGCTTTTAATTCTTCCGCTGTTGGTTGACGTTCTGTAACAACTTCCCATTCTGGTGTTTCTTCTGGGCTTAGCAAGTCTTGATCTTGAATCAATAATCCACCTAAAACACTGGTTGCTTCTATTCCTTTAACTAAAGCATGTTCAAAATCTAGCGTCATTAAACGTAAATTTTTCTTTTTCGTCAATACTTCTAAAGCAGATTTTCCAAAGCTTGGTGCAATAATAATTTCTAAGAAAATACCATGTAGTTTTTCAGCAGTTGCCAAATCAACTTCACGATTTAAGACAATAATCCCACCAAATATCGAAACCGGATCTGCATTGTAAGCACGCTCAAAAGCTTCATAAACAGTTTCGCCAATCCCTACACCACAAGGGTTCATATGTTTGACAGCCACCGCTACTGGTTCAGAGAATTCACGAGCAATCCGAATAGCTGCATCAGCATCTTTAATATTATTATATGAAAGTTCCTTACCATGAATTTGTGTAGCATTCACAATTGAATAATCAACCGCTAAAGGTTCTGCATAAAAACTTGCTTCTTGATGACTATTTTCACCATAACGCAAGCTTTGTTTACGATCAAAGGTCATTGTAATTGTTTCTGGTTCTGTTTCTCCGACTAGATCCGTTAAGAAACTAGCAATCAATGCATCGTAACTTGCTGTATGACGAAAAACTTTTGCAGCTAATTTTTCCCTAGTCGCTAAAGTTGTTTTCCCCTCATTTGCCACTAACTCATCAATTACTACTTGATAATCGCTTGGATCAACGACGACCGTTACTGAAGCATAATTTTTCGCTCCACTGCGTAACATACTGGGTCCACCAATATCAATATTTTCAATCGCCTCAGCAGTGGTTACATCTGGCTTCATAATCGTTTCTTTAAATGGATACAAATTCACACAAACGAAATCAATAGGTTGAATGTGATGCTCAGCCATTGCTGATAAATGCGACTCCAAATCACGACGACCAAGTAAACCGCCATGGATTAGGGGATGCAACGTTTTAACACGACCATCCATCATTTCTGGAAAATCGGTTACCTCTTCAATACCAATCGTCACTACTCCAGCATCTTCTAGTGCTTTCTTCGTTCCACCTGTAGAAATAATCTCAACACCATGCTCAATTAAAGCTTTGGTAAATTCGACAATCCCCGTTTTATCTGAAACACTAATCAATGCTCTTGTCATCCTTCAACACTCCATTTCCATTCGTTTGTTTTACTTAATTTTTCAATCGTTTCTTGAATAACCTTTGGATAAACTTGATGTTCTACTTGATGAATACGTTCTTCTAACATTTCTAGCGTATCCTTTTCATCAATAAAAACCGACTCCTGTGCAACGATGGGTCCTGTATCAACACCATCATCTACGAAATGGACTGTGACACCTGTTTCAATAACTCCAGCCTCAAAAGCATCACGAATTCCATGTAAACCAGGAAAATCAGGTAACAAAGCTGGATGAATATTTAGAATGCGATTGCTATATACTTTTAATAAGGTTGGACCAATCAATCGCATATAGCCAGCTAACACAACTAGATCAACTTGGTTTACTTTTAATATTTGTAAAAGTTCTTGTTCATAAGCAGCCTTATTTACAAAATCTTTTGGCTCAAAACAAATAGTCGAAATTCCTAATTCTTGACTACGCTGAATTACATAGGCTTGCCTTTTGTCACAAAATAACAATACTAACTCGGCGTTGATGGTGCCCTCTTTGACGGCCTCGGCAATCGCTGCAAAGTTACTTCCATTTCCCGAAGCAAAGATCGCTAACTTCATCCTCACACCTCTTTTTTAAGAATTAACTCTTGTTTTACTTTAGGAACAACTGTTCCAATGACTGATGCCACTTCTCCAGCTTCTTCCAATTGTTTAAGGATTTCAGCTACTTGATTTGTAGGAACCGCTAAAACCATTCCAATTCCCATATTAAAAATTTCATACATTTCTTGATTTGGAATATCTCCGTATTTTTCTAATGCTTTAAAAATAGGCAAGACTTCCCAACTGCCTAATTGAATCTCAGCGGCTAATCCTTCTGGCAACATCCGTGGAATATTCTCCACAAACCCACCTCCAGTAATATGGGCAATCCCATGAATAATTTTCTTTTTAATCAAAGGCAACAATGCTTGGACATAAATTTTTGTTGGCGTTAATAGTTCAGAACCTAGGCTACGACCTGGCAGCTCTGGCAATTCAGAGTCATAATTAAATTGATTTTGTTCAAAGAAAACTTTCCGAACTAATGAATAACCATTAGAATGGATGCCACTTGATGCAATTCCAATCAGTGTATCCCCAGCCTTAATATCTCCTGCTTGAATTAAATTTTGTTTCTCTGCAACACCAACTGTAAACCCTGCTAAATCATACTCATCAGCAGTATACATCCCAGGCATTTCAGCCGTTTCTCCACCAATTAATGCAGCTCCCGCTTGAACACAACCTTCTGCTACACCTGCAACAATTTGTTCTAAACGAGCAGGGATATTTTTTCCTGTTGCAATATAATCTAAGAAATATAATGGCTCTGCTCCTTGGGCAATCACATCATTGACACACATAGCGACACAATCAATTCCAATCGTTTCATGCTGGTCCATTGCAATAGCAATCATTAATTTCGTTCCAACGCCATCTGTTCCAGAAACTAAAACCGGCTCTTTCACCCCAGTAGTCGTTAAATCGAAGCATCCACCAAAGCCACCTAATGCTCCCATCACACCTAAGCGTTCAGTTCGTTTGACGTGTTTTTTGATTCGCTCTACTGTTTCATAACCTGCTTCAACATCTACTCCAGCCTTTGAATAGGCATTTGCCATTTTATTTGTCCTCCATCTCGTAAAATTCCCCAGAGATTTACGTCTTGAAACGCAAAACTCTGTAAATTTGTCTACTTCTGTTCTTGAGTTTCTTCTAAAGATTTCAAATAATCTGCTTCATAATCATACAAATCCGTTGGAAAATCGCCGTTAAAATAAGCCATACATAAACCGCTATACGGTGCATCATAATTCAGACCAATTGATTCAATTAAACCATCTTCACTTAGATACGCTAAGCTGTCAGCACCAATCAGACTTTCAATTTCTTTGACTGAATGATTCGCTGCAATTAATTCTTCTCGTGTTTGAATGTCAATTCCATAAAAACATGGATAACGTAGAGGAGGTGAACCGATGCGGACATGAACCTCACTAGCTCCAGCCTCTCTTAACAAATCAACAATTCTGCGACTCGTTGTGCCACGAACAATTGAATCATCTACCATAACCACTTTTTTCCCTTCCACTACACCACGAACTGCTGAAAGTTTCATACGAACGCCTTGCTCTCTTAGTTCTTGTGTTGGTTGAATAAAGGTTCGAGCGACATATTGATTTTTCACTAGACCCATTTCATACGGAATCCCACTCATTTCAGCATAACCACTAGCAGCTGATAAAGAAGAATTTGGCACTCCAATAACAATATCTGCATCAACAGGAGCTTCTACTGCCAAACGACGTCCCATATTTTTGCGAGCCGTATGGACATTGACACCTGCAATATCTGAATCCGGTCTAGCAAAGTAAATATATTCCATTGAACAAATAGACATCGTTGTCTCGTTTGTATATTTTTCAATACGGTAACCTGCATCGTCAATAATCACAATTTCTCCTGGCATTACTTGGCGCACAAATTTAGCACCAACAACATCTAATGCACAAGTTTCACTAGCTAAAATATAGGCTCCATTTTGCATTTGACCAATTGAAAGGGGACGAAAACCATTGGGATCTAATGCGCCAATCATGGCATCTTCCGTTAAAAGTAAATAAGCAAATCCACCTTTAACAATATTCAAGCTCTCTTTTAACTTTTCTAAAAAGGTTTCTTCTTTACTACGACGAATCAGATGCATTAAAACTTCCGTATCAGAATTTGAGTGAAAAATCGCACCTTCACGTTCCAATTCAAAACGTAAGCTTTTAGCATTAATTAAATTTCCATTATGAGCCAAAGCTACTTCGCTATCATAGAACTTAAATAAGAACGGTTGGATGTTATTAATTCCACCACTACCAGATGTTCCGTAACGCACATGACCAATTGCTGCATTGCCTTTTAAACGCTCTAGCTCAGCTTCATCTTTAAAAACTTCAGCAATCAAACCAACATTCCGATGACCTTTTAATTTCCCTTTGTTATTTGCAACAATTCCAGCACCTTCTTGACCACGATGTTGCAAACTATGCAAACCAAAATAGCTTAATCGAGCTGCATCATGATGTCCCCAGACACCAAAAACACCACATTCTTCATTTAAACTTTTTACTTCAGTAGGCATGGAATCGCATCCTCCCATAGTTGTTTCAACTCAGAAACCGTTGCTTCAATTTTGTCATTTTCAGCTTGAATCGTTAATTTCCCATCAGCTGTTACGGTCCCAACTTGACTAGCATCTTCACCAAATAACTCACTAAATGCAGCAACATTCTCTGGTTTCACAGAAATAACATAACGTGATTGTGTTTCACTAAATAACCAATTAACTGGTAAATCAACTGAAATAGTCAATCCTAGATTCGTAGCTGTCCCACCAAATGCTGATTCAGCTAAAGCTACTGCCAATCCACCTTCTGATGTATCATGGGCACTAGCGACTAACCCACCTTGAATCGCTGCCAAAACTTTGTCTTGTCGAGCTTTCTCAACGGCTAAATCAAAGTCCATTAGCTGACCTTCAATTTTACCTATTTCTAATTTTTGTAATTCTGAACCATTAAAATCTGCTGCTGTCGTTCCAACAATAAAAATAACATCTCCATCATTTTTAAAGTCTTGCGTAGTTACATCCTTTAAATTCTGAATTAAACCAACCATCCCAATCATTGGTGTTGGATAAATCGCTTGACTATTAAATTCATTGTACATCGAAACATTTCCAGAAATAACTGGAGTATCAAGTGTTGTACAAGCTGCTGCAATTCCATCTGCTGAAGTCCATAATTCCCAGAATATTTCTGGTTTATCAGGATTTCCATAATTTAAACAATCGGTAATTGCCAATGGTTTTCCACCACTACAAACAATGTTACGTGCCGCTTCTGCGACTGCAATTTGCCCACCAATTTCTGGGTTTAAATACAAGTAACGTGCATTACAATCCGTTGTTAAAGCCAAGGCTTTCTCCGTTCCACGAATACGAACAACCGCTGCATCACTTCCTGGTCCAACAACTGTACTTGTTCGTACCATTGAATCATATTTTTCAAAGATTGAACGTTTTGAAGCAATTGTAGGTTGTTGTACTAATTTTTCTAGTGTTTCAGTTGGATTGGTAGCAGTTGGAATATAATCGGCCATCTCTGCAAATTCTTTCACTCGAGCTGGTTCTTTGTAAGGTTTATAATAAGTTGGAGCATCCTCTGCTAGTGCATCTACAGGTAAATCTGCAACTAACTTTCCTTCGTGATATAAACGGTACATACCATCATCTGTCACATGTCCAATTGTAACGGCCTCTAATTCATAGCGGTCAAACAATTCTTTGACACGTTCCTCAGAGCCTTTCTCTACACAAATCAACATCCGCTCTTGCGATTCAGAAAGCATCATTTCATAGGGAGTCATTTCCGTTTCTCGCTGTGGCACATCATCTAAATTCAAGATTAAGCCACTGCCTGCTTTAGAAGCCATTTCTGAACTTGAAGAAACCAAACCAGCTGCTCCCATATCTTGAATTCCAATTAGAATATCTTGATAATCATAAATCAATTCTAAACAAGCTTCTAATAATAATTTTTCCATGAAAGGATCTCCAACTTGAACTGCAGAACGTTGTGTTTCCTCTTCATCGCTAAATTCTTCTGATGCAAATGTTGCTCCATGAATTCCGTCGCGTCCAGTTTTCGCACCCACATACATAATTGAATTACCGACACCTTTTGCTTGTCCTTTTTGAATATCTTTATGGTCAATTAATCCAACACACATCGCATTCACTAACGGATTTCCAGCATAGCAAGGATCAAAAGCAATCTCACCACCAACCGTTGGAATCCCAATACAGTTTCCATATCCAGCAATCCCTGCAACTACTTCTTCCAGCAAATATTTTGTTCGTTGATTATCTAATTCACCAAAACGCAATGAATCTAAGATTGCAATCGGTCTAGCACCCATACTAAAGATATCACGAATAATACCCCCAACTCCTGTAGCTGCCCCTTCATAAGGCTCCACAGCTGATGGATGATTATGGCTTTCAGCTTTAAAAACAACTGCTTGATTGTCGCCAATATCAACAATCCCCGCACCTTCACCAGGTCCTTGTAAAACCTGTGGTCCACTTGTTGGAAATTTTTTCAAGACAGGTTTCGAATTTTTATACGAACAATGTTCACTCCACATCACTGAAAAAAGCCCAGTTTCCGTATAATTAGGTAAACGTTTCAAAATACAATCGGTAATCATATAATATTCTTCATCCGTTAACCCCCATTGTTGATAAATTTTACGCTCTTTAATTTCTTCTGGAGTTGGTTCATGTACTAGTTTCGTCATTAGTTTGTCACCTTTCCATAATTCTCTACAATTGATTTAAAGAAACGTAGTCCATCACTAGAACCTAGAATATTTTCTACTGCACGTTCTGGATGTGGCATCATACCAAAAACATTTCCTTCCTTATTCACAATTCCCGCAATATCAGCTAGACTCCCATTTGGGTTCTCATTTGCATAAGTAAAAACAATTTGATTGTTCGTCTTTAGCTCTTCAAGAGTAGTTTCATCACAGTAATAATTTCCTTCTCCATGAGCAATCGGAATTTGGATAACTTCGTCTTTTTCATACTCTGAAGTAAATTTAGTCTGGTTATTTACTACTTTTAGTCCTACTGTCTTACAAATAAAATGTAAGGATTCATTTCGACGTAAAGCCCCTGGCAATAAGCCTGCTTCTAATAAAATTTGAAAACCATTACACGTTCCGAATACTGGTTTTCCTTCTTTAGCAAAACGGATAACCTCAGGCATAATTGCCGAAAATCGAGCAATCGCACCACAACGCAAATAATCACCATAAGAGAAACCACCTGGTAATAACACTCCGTCAAAACCAGCTAAACTCGTTTCTTGATGGCGCACATATTCTGCTTCTTCACCTAAAATATCCGTTATAGCAGAAAGCATATCCATATCACAATTTGATCCTGGAAAAACGATCACAGCAAATCTCATCTAGACTTCCTCCTGAATTTCATAACGGTAACTTTCCATTACTACGTTGGCTAATAATTTGTCACAAACAGCTTCAATCGTTTCTTCAATTGGACGATCTACTTTTGCAACTTTAATCTCAAAATATTTTCCGATGCGAATATCTTGAATTTCTTCATATCCTAAACGATGAACAGCTCCTTTAACAGCCTCACCTTGTGGATCTAAAACCGATTCCTTATACATAACATAAACTTTTACAAGATACATTTTTAGTTGCCCCTTTATTCTTAATTTAATTTTTTTAAACGTGTTAAAACTTCCTCATATACTGGAACTAAATCGCCTAAATCTAAACGATAAATATCTTTATCTAAATGCTCATTTGTTGCTAAATCCCATAAACGACATGTATCTGGTGAAATCTCATCTGCTAAAATAATTGTGCCGTCTTGGCGTTTGCCGAATTCAAGTTTGAAGTCCACTAAACGAATTCCAATGTCTTTAAATAACTGAATCAATGCTAAATTAATCCTGTGAGCCAGTTCTTTAATTTGCTGAACTTCTGATTTTGTTGCAATTTTTAAATAAGCAATATGGTCTTCATTAATCATAGGATCATCTAATTTATCTTCTTTAAAATAAAATTCTAAGATTGGAAAATCTAGTGCTGTACCTTCTGAAATTCCTAATCGTTTAGAAAAGCTTCCTGCTGCCACATTACGAATAACAACTTCTAATGGAAACATCTTAACAGCTTCAATCAATTGATCAGTTTCAGAAATTTGTTGAATAAAATGACTGTTGATTCCAGCTTGCTTTAAATAACTAAAAATCAAACTAGTAATCTGATTATTTAATTGCCCCTTACCAGCAATAGTATCTTTTTTGACACCATTTAATGCTGTTGCTTGATTCAGATAAGTTACCCATAACTTTTCTTCCTCATTTGTTTTAAATAATTTTTTTGCCTTTCCTTCATACAAAAGCTCTTTTTTCTCCACTTAATCAAGACCTCCTAATTTTATTCCCAAATACATGAACATTAAAATATAATAAAAGGAAATCATTCATGTTTTATACTTTTATTTTAACAAGACTAAAATGCTCTGTCAACTAAATTTACGAATATTTTAACGAACTTAAATATTTAATGTTCGTGTTTTTAAAAATACAAATTATTGTTGAAGTTATTTATTTTTGATATCTAGTGCATAGTTTAGTACAATTAATGTGTAACCTATTTATAAAGGAGCTTAAATCATGACAAACAAAATGTTACACACTTGTATTCGTGTTCAAAATCTAGATAAATCAATGGCTTTTTATACAAAAGCATTAAATTTAAAAGAAACTAGGCGCAAAGATTTTCCTGAGCACCAATTTACACTTGTTTACTTAGCCTTTGAAGACGGTGGCTATGAGCTTGAATTAACTTACAATTACGATAAAGCCGAACCCTATGAGATTGGTGATGGCTATGGGCATATCGCCATTGGAGTGGATGATTTAAAAGCTAGCCATGCCGCGCACGAAGCTGAGGGGTATAATGTGACTAAATTAATGGGGTTACCGGGAACAGATCCAACTTACTACTTCATTAAAGATCCTGATGGTTACAAGACTGAAGTTATCCAAAATTAAAGATAGATAAAAAAACTAGCTCTAGTTGATTGCAATTACACAATTCAACTAGAGCTAGTTTAATTTATTATTTTTCGATTTCAGTGACTACTCCAGCACCAACTGTTCTTCCACCTTCACGGATGGAGAATTTAGTCCCTACTTCAACAGCGATTGGAGCAATTAACTCAACATCAATAGTAACATTATCCCCTGGCATAACCATATCAATTCCTACTGGCAACTCAATTACACCAGTTACATCCGTAGTTCGGATATAGAATTGTGGGCGATAATTAGTGAAGAATGGAGTATGACGTCCACCTTCTTCTTTAGATAGAATATACACTTCACCTTTAAATTTTGTATGAGGCGTAATGCTACCTGGTTTAGCTAAAACTTGACCACGTTCAATTTCATCACGTCCGATTCCACGTAATAGAATCCCAACGTTATCTCCTGCTTCACCTAAATCTAGAATTTTTTTAAACATTTCAATCCCTGTAACAGTTGTCTTTTTCACTTCTGGGAACAAGCCAATTAATTCAACTTCTTCACCAACTTTAACTGTCCCACGATCAATTCTACCACTTGCTACTGTTCCACGACCTGTGATGGTAAAGACATCTTCAATCGGCATCAAAAATGGTTTATCCATATCTCTTTCTGGGGTAGGAATATAGCTATCCACCGTATCCATTAATTCCATAATTTTTGCTTCTGCATCGGCATCACCTTCTAAAGCTTTAAGTGCTGAACCACGAATCACAGGAATATCATCACCTGGATAATTGTATTCAGAAAGCAATTCACGAATTTCCATTTCCACTAAATCAAGTAATTCTTCATCATCAACTAGATCAACTTTATTCATAAAGACAATTAAATTAGCTACTCCAACTTGGTTTGCTAATAAAATATGCTCACGAGTTTGTGGCATTGGTCCATCTGTTGCAGATACTACTAAGATTGCTCCATCCATTTGTGCAGCACCAGTAATCATATTTTTTACATAATCCGCATGTCCTGGTGCATCGATATGTGCATAGTGACGTTTTTCAGTTTCATATTCAACATGGGCAGTGTTAATTGTAATTCCTCTTTCGCGCTCTTCAGGGGCAGCATCGATGCTTGCGTAATCTTGAGGATTTGCAAGACCTTTCTTAGCTAAGACCGAAGTAATTGCCGCTGTCAGTGTAGTCTTTCCGTGGTCAACGTGACCAATTGTTCCGATGTTAACGTGTTCTTTTGTTCTTTCATAATGTTGTTTTGCCATAACTTACAAACCTCCTTGAGTGATTCGTTTAGCCTTAAACTAAACCCCTTTTATGAGTTTGACCTTTATTGACCAACCTCATAACATAGTTATACACCCATTTAAGATAAATAGCAAGAACTTTTACTTATTTTTTGTAAGTTATAATTTGAAAACAATTTTAGTTAGAGAGAATCTTGGGCAAAACTAAAAAATAGCTTTACCTCAAACTTTTTATTTTCATAAATAATGGTTAAATAAACATTTTTTTACTAGCCTCTTTAATTAAATTTGAACTAGACTATTTGATTATTTTTCGTTCTTTTGTAAATTTCAATTGAGCAACAATCATGATACTGATAATAATCAACAAATACCAACTTGTAATTTTTCCTAAATGAACCAACCGCCATTTAGCCAGTTGATCGGGATAGGACCAAGCACCAAAAAAACTGGCAATATTTTCAGCTATCCAGATAAAAAAAGCGATACAGAAAAAAGACACACTCATAGGCATTTTAAAAGTTTTTTCACCTACTTTGAAATAAACCCAAGTTCGGTAAAATAAAACAAAAACTAAGAACATCAATAACCAACGGAAATCCCAAACATAATGATGGGTATAAAAATTAAAATAAATAGCACTACTAAGTAAAACTACCAATTTCTGGTTAGGCCAACGACTCATTTGTAAATCAAAAACTTTCCACGCTTTGCAAATATAACTTCCAATACTTGAATACATAAAACCACTATATAATGGAACTCCCCCTAGTTTCCAAAATCCGTCACCTGGATAACTCCATGACCCGATATTCACTTTATATATTTCCAAAGCCAAGCCAATAATATGAAATAGCATAATTACTTTTAGTTCATCTATTGTTTCCAATTTAAAAAACAACAATCCTACTTGAATTAAGATACAAATTGCTAAAAGTAAATCATAGCGTGCAATACCCGGTACCATTAAGTATTTTGTCAGTGCTAGTGAAAGAAAAATTAGACCTGGAAATAAACAACATAAAACTTGCTGATACGTAAATTGGCTCAACACTTTAATAACTCGCATTTACTAAACACTCCTTCTACTAATAAAGTATCTACTTATTTACTAAAGAAATTCTTAATAAGATGCAAAGAAATTCATAAAAGTCATATTTTTTTCACATTTTTAAATTAATTTAGTCATAAATTCTTCATATTTTACTTGTATACTATATTTATACTAAAAATAACAAAACAAAACTTTTTCATTTTCTTTACTCCTCCAAAGTAAAGAACCAACTCCTTTTAGCCACTCATCCTCCAAATGAGTGGCTTTTTTTACTAAAATTAATTTCTTGAACTACGCTAATCAGCAATCCCATAGTGATAAATTATTTATTTTCTCACTTTCTATTTAGATTTCTCCTTCTAATGAAGGCCTAGCAAATATTTTTTTCTCGAGGTAAATTTATCCAATCGTAGTTTTTTATTGTTTTTATACTATTTAAAGGATAATGAAACATACATGTTTTATTTTAAAGAAAAAAACTATTGCCAAGCTTCCTAATAAAGAAATGCTTAACAATAGTTTCTCTTTTTATTTGCCTAAACCGACACGATCAAAAATAACATCAACATTTTTCAAATGATAGTGATAGTCAAAAGCATCATCTAATTCTGCTGGACTTAAGACTGTCGTAATTTGTGGATCAGCATCTAATAAAGGACGGAAAGCCACTTGCTCATCCCATGAAATAGCTGTTTTAGGTTGAACTAAATCATAAGCAGCTTCACGGCTCATTCCGTTATCAATTAATTTCAATAATACACGTTGGCTGTAGATCAAACCAAAAGTCGCATCCATATTACGTAACATGTTTTCTGGGAAAACCGTCAGATTTTTAACAATATTGCTAAAACGATTCAACATATAGTCCAATAAAATCGTTGCATCTGGCAAAATAATTCGCTCCGCTGACGAATGTGAAATATCTCGTTCATGCCATAAACTAACATTCTCATAGGCCGTTACCATATGTCCACGAATGACACGAGCTAAGCCTGACATATTTTCAGAACCAATAGGATTGCGTTTATGAGGCATTGCTGATGATCCTTTTTGTCCTTTAGCAAAGAACTCTTCCACTTCGCGAGTTTCTGATTTTTGTAAACCACGAATTTCCGTAGCAAATTTTTCAATACTTGTCGCAATTAACGCAATTGAGCTCATATATTCTGCATGCAAATCACGAGGCAGAACTTGAGTTGAAATCTCTTGAGGACGAATTCCAAGTTTGTTACAAACAAATTCTTCAACAAAGGGAGGCGTATTTGCAAAAGTTCCAACAGCTCCACTAATCTTACCAGCTTCAACACCTTTAGCTGCATGATCAAAACGTTCAATATTTCGTTTCATTTCTGAGTACCAAAGAGCTAATTTTAAGCCAAATGTAGTCGGTTCTGCATGAACACCATGGGTTCTCCCCATCATAACTGTCATTTTATGTTCTTTTGCTTTTGCTCCAACAATTTCTAAAAAGTTTTGCAAATCTTGACGTAAAAGATCATTGACTTGTTTTAATTGATAACCATAAGCCGTATCCACAATATCCGTACTTGTTAAACCGTAGTGAACCCATTTGCGTTCATATCCTAAAGATTCTGAAACGGCACGAGTAAAAGCGACTACATCATGACGGGTTTCTGCTTCAATCTCTAAAATACGGGCTACATCAAAAGAAGCTCTTTCACGAATCTTTGCCACATCTTCTTTAGGAATTTCTCCAAGTTCTGCCCAAGCTTCCGAAGCTAAAATTTCTACCTCAAGCCAAGTTTGATAACGGTTTTTATCTGTCCAAATAGCACCCATCTCAGGTCGTGTATAACGTTCAATCATTCGTTTTTCGCTCCTATTCCCAAATTCCTGTATTTTCAATTGTTTCTAATGTTCGTTCAATATTTTCTGTCAAAATAGTAATATGCCCCATTTTGCGTCCTAACTTAGGCATATCTTTGCCATAATAATGAAAATGCCAATCTGGTTTCAGTAAAATTTGAAAAACTGATTCTTCAATTTGTTCGCCTAATATATTTACCATAACTGCTTTTGACAGTAGCTTCACTTCTGGTAGTGGCCAACCACAAATCCCACGAATATGAAGATCAAATTGTGAAAATGAACAAGCTTCAATACTATAATGTCCTGAATTATGAGGACGTGGTGCCAATTCATTTACATAAAGAGAACCTGACGATGTTAAAAACATTTCAATTCCTAAAACACCAACTAAGTTCAATTTTTCCGCAATTCTTGTTGCTACAAGCTGAACTTCTTCCGTAATCTCTTCGTCTATTCGAGCAGGTACAATGGTTTCATGTAAAATATTGTTACGATGTAAATTCTCGGCTACAGGCATGACACTAATCTCGCCAGCTTCATTCCGAGCAACCATGACAGAACATTCACGTTCAAAAGGAATCCAGGCTTCTAACACACATATACCTGTTTTTAATAAAAGCTCACACTTAGAAATATCTTCTTCACCATATAAAACAATTTGACCTTTACCATCATACCCACCACGAATTGTTTTTAACACACAGGGAAATCCAATACTATCAATTGAATCTGCGATATCTTGTAATTCAATAATCGTCGCATAGGGGGCAATATTGATATTGTTCTCTTCTAGATAAGCTTTTTCCAATAGACGATCTTGAGTGATTGAAAGCAATTCACTACCTTGTGGCAAATGAACCAGATGCTCAATCTTAGTAATCGCATCCACATCTACATTTTCAAATTCATACGTCACAACATCGCTACGAAGCGCCAGCTCTCTCAATGCTTCTACATCATTGTATTTTGCCGTAATGTGCCAATCAGCTACTTGAGCAGTCGGGCAATTTCTTTCTGGATCTAAAACGCCAACAACATAGCCCATTTTTTTTGCGGCCAAAGTCATCATGCGACCTAACTGCCCACCACCAATAATACCAATTGTTTTACCAGGGATAATCAAATTAGACAAGTTCATCACTACTTTCCATTACTTTTTCTTTTAATTTTGCTCTTCTCTTATCTAGTTTATCAGCAATTCCCTCGTCTGTCATTGACAACATTTCTAAAGCAAGTAATCCAGCATTGGTTGCGCCAGCTTTACCGATTGCTACAGTTGCAACAGGAACTCCACCAGGCATCTGCACAATCGATAATAAGGAGTCTATTCCTTTTAATATCTTCGTTTCAATTGGAACACCGATTACTGGTAATGTTGTTTTTGCCGCTACCATTCCTGGTAAATGAGCTGCACCACCGGCTCCTGCAATAATAACCTGAATCCCATTTTTACGAGCATTTTCAGCAAATTCAAACATATAATCTGGTGTTCGATGAGCCGAAATAACTTTTTTTTGATACTCAACATCAAACTCATCTAAAATCTCACAAGCTAACTTCATTGTTTCCCAATCTGATGTGCTTCCCATAATAATTGCAATTTTCTGACTCAAGTCTAGTCCCCCATTTTCTCGTATCTTCCCTTTTATTCTAACAAGCTACTAAATACATGTCAAAATATTTTCGAATATTATTATTATTTTCTAACAAAATGTTCGTATTTAAAACTAATAAGACAGATTTTTCAGCTATTCCCTTGGTTATTTTGTCTTCTTTTTACTTTTTTCGTCCAAAATCCACCACTTATATATTTAGGCTCATAGGAAATCAAAAAGGCTTTTGGTTCTAAATTATGAACTTCTTTATAAAGAGCACGCTCATTTTTACGAGGACTTAAAATTTCTAAAATCATTCGCTCACCTTCACGTCCATAAGCATAATTCATCGTCACACCATACCCTAAATCACGTAATTCTTCTGGTAATTTACTTTCCGTATCTTGAATAATTACCGTCACCATAATATAGCCAAGTGCTAAAAACTCCTCGATTCGGATACCAATGCCAATACCAACCCCATAACCAATAGCATAAGCTGCCAAATTCCAAGGGTTATCTAAACGATTTAAGACTAGACTCAGCCCTAAAACATAAATTGTAATTTCAAAAACACTAACAATAGGGGCAATAAAACGATACCCTTTCATCGTCAACATAAAGCGAAGTGTATTTAGTGTAATATAGGCCAAACTAATTCCAAAAATCATCACCAACATCTTAATATCAATTCCCATTTTTTATTCCACCCTTCTAAAACCAAAAATTCCACTGTTCAAAACAATTAAAGCGACTACCCCAAATAGAATATCTAATAACTCAAATTTCCCATTACTAAAATACATATAATAGGCTTCAGATACTACCTGTAAAATAAATGTACCTGCTAATAAAGAATAAATAACTCTCCTAGATAAAGATTTTTTAGCTACTAAATTTCCAACTATGATTAGAAAACTAGGCAACATCCATGCAGTTCCAAAATTCGGCATCGCCCCTAAGAAAAAATTAGCTACCGAATTAGTCACCTCAAAATTATGTCGAATGACTAATGTTCCAATCCACAAAATTGTTCCAAAAATAAAAAAATAACTAGCAAAATAAATTTGCTTTTGATTCTGCTTCAATTTATATCCTTCTTTCTAAAACATATCTTACTCCTTACATTAGCAATCCTAGCGAAAATTGCAAGAAAAAACAACGAAAGAAAAATTAAGTTTTTCTTTCGTTGTCGCTATTTTATTTAATGAAACGTTAAATGAATTAATGACTATTTCCTGTATCAGCAAATTCACTACCTAGTTCTTTTGCCGAATCACCTTGTTGTTGACGCTCTTTACGATTAAATACTATATTTAAAATAATTGAAGTTAAACTAGCCACAACAATACCATTTCCAGTAAATAATTGAAGTGTTGTTGAGAAATTTTTGAATATATCAGGAACAACTGTTACGCCTAAACCTAATCCTATCGACATTGCAACAATCAGTAAATTACTTTCATTGTTGAAATTAACATGAGCTAGCATACGAATTCCTTGCGTTGCAACCATTCCAAACATTACAAGCATCGCTCCACCAAGAACAGGTTCAGGAATAATCGTAGCCACTGCACCAATTTTTGGTAATAACCCTAGAATAATTAAGAAACCAGCTGAAAAATAAATTGGTTTACGATCTTTGATTCCAGATAATTGTACCAGTCCAACATTTTGAGAAAAACCAGTATAAGGGAACGTATTAAAAATACCACCTAATAACACCGCTAATCCCTCTGCACGATACCCTCGTTTCAAATCATCTTCATTCACTTTCTTATCAGTAATTTCTCCCAAAGCAAAGTAAACACCTGTTGATTCAACCATGCTCACTAAAGAAATTAAAATCATCGTTAAAATAGAAGACCATTCAAACGTTGGTGTTCCAAAATAAAAAGGTTGAGGCATATGGAACCAAGTCGCTTCAGCTACCGGAGCCAAGTCTACCATTCCCATCAAAGCAGCTAATCCTGTTCCAACTAATAAACCAATCAAAACAGCAATTGAGCGCATAAAGCCAATTCCATATACTTGAACAATTAAAATGATTGCAACTGTTACAAAAGCTAACAATAAAAACTTACTATCGCCAAAATCTGACATCGTTTTACTGCCACCACCCATTTTCTCAAGGGCTACAGGAATCAACGTCAATCCAATAACCGTAATAACTGTTCCTGTTACAACAGGCGGGAAAAAGCGTTTCACCTTAGAGAAGACTCCTGAAATCAATACAATGAAAATACCTGCAACAATAATTGATCCATACATTGCACCAATTCCTTGGTTAGAACCAATTAGGATTAATGGTGAAACAGCTTGAATCGCACAACCTAACACAACTGGTAAACCAATTCCAAAAAATTTATTGACAGTTAATTGTAACAACGTAGCAACGCCACACATAAATATATCAATTGAGACTAAGTAAGTCATTTGTTCAGGACTAAAATTCAATGCTCCACCAATTAATAAAGGAACAATAACTGCTCCTGCATACATTGCTAATACATGTTGTAACCCTAATGCTGCTGATTTTCCATTTGATAACATTGACTTATTTTTCCTCCTCAGGTACAAATTTAACGACACCATTTTCAAATGCTTGAATTCGAGCTAATGAGGCAATCTCAATACCACTTTCTTCGATAATTTGACGACCTTTTTGGAATGATTTTTCAATCACAATTCCCATTCCACTTACTTGTGCTCCTGCTTGTTGACAGATTTCAAGTAAACCAATTGCCGCTTGACCATTTGCTAAAAAGTCATCAATTAATAAAACATTGTCACTCTCTGCTAAGTAATTCTTAGAAACAGCAATTTCATTTGTTACATCTTTTGTAAAAGAATAAACACTTGCACTATATAGATTATCAGTTAATGTCAAACTTTTATGTTTTCGAGCAAATACAACTGGTACTCCCATTGCTAAACCTGCAAAAACAGCTGGTGCAATGCCTGATGACTCAATCGTAATAATTTTATTGATTCCACGATCTTTAAAAATACGTGCAAACTCATCTCCAATAGCTTGCATTAAAACGGGGTCAATCTGATGATTTAAAAAATTATCTACCTTTAAAACATTGTCTCCTAAGACAACTCCATCTTTTAAAATACGTTCTTCTAATAATTTCATAATACTTCAAGCTCCTTTTCCACTATTTTTTTGCATTAGATAAAATAAAAAAACTGTAGCTTTTTCCCTTACTTTAAAAGAAAAGTAAAGAAAAAGGGCTACAGTTTAAACTTGTGTCCTTTATTCCTCACTTATAGTCCAGTCAATTACGGTGCTGGGTAGAAACTCGTCGACCATCTCTCGACTATTATACAAGTGGTATTATTTTATCTAATATAGCGCCAAAACACAGGATTGTCAACATATTATTAAAATTTATTCATTATAAAATGGATTTTATTTTTCATTAAATCCCATCAAATCTTTGACTTTCAACATATTTTCTCGTGAAGTTAGCTTTTCTAAAGTTAAAAAGGCTACCTCAAATGCTGTTCCAGGATTATAGGAAGTAATCATATTTCCATCAACTACAATTGGATCTGGTTGCAAAACAGCTCCAAAATCAGCTAGCTGACCCAGGCGAATGCTTGTTGGATGGCTATACGTCGTTGCCTTTCTACCTTTCAATACCCCAGCGTTCCCTAAACTCAAAGCCGCTACACAAATCGTTCCAATTAACTTCTGATTTATAGCAAAATAGCGAATGATTTCTGAAAACTCCTGACTATAAGCATCTTTAAAAAAGCCAGCTGATTCAAATCCACCAGGAATAACTAATGCATCAAATTCAGTCAAGTCAATCTCCGACACTAATTTTTCTGGTATTACTGAAAAATTCCAAGTACATTGAAGTGGACTACGTAAGCCAACCGTTACAACTTCAGTTGTTCCATCTCCCTCTAACTGATTCCAACCTAAAACATCCGTAAATACACTAGCCTCAACTGCTTCAAATCCATCTGCCAGTAGCAACATAATTTTTTTCATTTGAATACCCCCTTTTTCTATTTTTAGTATATAATAGTTTTAACTTTAAACAAATAAACTAAACAAAGCGTTTACGTTATTTACTTTATCTAATAAAGCTTTTCATTGGAATAAACTTATAAAAAAAGGAAGGGTACTATGCTCGATCAAACCGATAAAAAGATCCTCACAATCTTAGAAAAAAATGCTCGTATTTCTATGAAAGAACTAGCAAATAAAGTTACCTTAACACCTCCTGCTGTTAAAGAACGCGTCTTAAAACTAGAAGAAGCCGGAGTCATCCAAGGATACCAAACACTTCTTTCTTTAGAAGCTCTAAATCGTCCGGTAACAGCCTTTATCCTTTTTGAAACACATAATTGTCAAGCCTTATATGATTTAGCCATTCAACATCCTGATGTAGTAGAATGTCATCGTCTAGCTGGTCAATTTAGTTATCTTATTAAAATAAGTACTCAGTCTATGATTACTTTAGAAGAATTTATTGATCAAGCTATCCAATATGGTAAATCTTCGACTCATATGATTTTTTCTTCCACTATGAAACCAATTTTCCCTATAAAAGAATAAAATTTTAGCAAGTTATTTCCCAGGAAATAACTTGCTTGTTTGATTAAATTATACACTTTTAATATTTACAACTAACACATCACCTTTATCATAACGATGACGGCTTTGTGAGTATTCAAAAGGAACACCATTTGTCAAATAAACAACTTGGTCAATTTCCAACACTGGATCCGCTATCTCACACTCTAGATACATTCGATCCAATTCATTTGGTTTATCTGCTCGGATATGTCGATTAGCTCCACCAAATTTTAACCCTAGTTCACCTTTGATATATTCATAAATTGACTTTGTTAGAATTTCCTCACTAATTCCAGGAATCACATGAACTGGCATGACTGTATGTTCAATTAAAAAAGGTTCATCATCTACAAAACGCAAGCGAACTATATCATACACAGGTTGTGTTTTATCAATTAGTAGTTTTTCACATTCCAATTCATTAGGAAATCGCACATCAAACTTTAAAATCTGACTAGCGATAGAACTTCGATCTGCTAATTGATGAGCAACTCCAACATATTCATCTAATTGATTATCTAATTTTGACATCTGTAAAGCATTTTTTCGGACATACGTTCCTGAACCTTGTTTACTATAAACTAATCCCTCAACAGCCAGTAATTCCAGCGATTTCTTCACAGTAACACGGCTTGTTTGGAACTCTTTTGCTAAATTGATTTGATCTGGTAGTGCTTTATCAACTGGATAAACACCTGTAACAATCCGCTCTCTGATTTCCTCTGCAATTTTGATATATTTTGCCATAGCTTTATCTATCTCCAATTTAGTTAATTTGGCCTCACCTATCCTACTACTCTTATTTATTATATTTTACTTTTTTAAGAAAAGCTATCCCTATAAATATTTTGAAGCTTCCCGAATAGCCAAAGCACTTAATTCAGGATACTTTTTGAGAAAATTACACACCCAAGTAGGATTAGTTTTACTATAATCTCGTAACGCCCAACCAATTGATTTCTGAATAAAAAACTCGTTCGTATCAATATCTCGTAAAATAGCTTGTTCTAGAAGTTCATGATTGGTTTTTTCCTTGAAACCTAACTGCAAATTCAAGGCTACTCTTCGATCCCAAAAACTTTCACTGGTCGTAAAATAATTAAATAGATCCTCAAACTTATCTGGATGGATTAAACACCATTTTGAAAATGAGCTTCGCAAAATATCCACTGAATCCCACCAAGATTTTTCGTTAATTAAATAAAACAAACTTTGTAATTCAACATAGCTCAAACGTTTAAAAGTTCTTGCCAATAAGTCTGCAGCAACATATTGATATTCACGCTCGTTAAGCTGATAGTAACGCTTAATTTCTCCTATAACCGTTGCAACTGACCAATCTTTACTATCCTGTAACATAGCTTTTTCAGCTAATCGTCTTTCTGGCGCACGCACGCCCATAAAAGAGAAATGATTTTTCATATAGTTTTCCATAGGGATTTTATTGATTTTATTTTCAATTAATACAACTCGCTTCACACTCATTCATCCTTTCCACTTACATACCTACAAAAAAGGAGTGGAACATACGTCTTAAAATAGTAGAAATCCCAAGAAATCCATTTTTTCAAATGTTGATTTCTTGGGATTTCTCATTTTTTAATTGACTGATTTCCATGCTCAATTACAGTTTTTGTCCCACTCACACTTTATTTTTGGTGTTTATTCAGCACCATAGATTGTTTGAAGAACAGGTTTCATTTTTTCAATCACAACATGGCTACTTTGACCTTCAATCATTGCAACCATTAAATAGCTATTTTTATCTGCATCCAGTGCCAATAGGAAACCATTTTCTTTTCCTTTTGTATCTTGCTCTTCTTTCAACTCAGCAGTCCCTGTCTTCGCCGCAATCTTCCGTCCTGGAATCGCTAAACTACGAGCTGTTCCATTTGGGTCTTCTACAACTTGAATCATAGCCTCTTTCACAAGTGCTGCTGATTCAGCCTTAATTGCTTGCTTAGATTTTGCTGTTTTTTGATCCTCTGTTAACTTAGGATAAACTAACATCCCACTATTTGCAAAAGGACTATAAGAAACTGCTTGTTGGATTGGATTCATTAACAACTGTCCTTGCCCATAGGCTGTATCTGCTAATAAAATATCTGTATTTAAGCCTGATTTATTAGCAACTTGAGCAGGATCCATGGCAATAGGTACATCAAGTTTTTCACCAAAGACAAATTTACTTAACCCCGCTTCAAAAGTCTTCTGTCCCATTTCTAGCCCTTCTTGAGCAAAGTATATATTATCTGAATAAATTAAAGCTTGATTCATATTGACTGGTGAAACATCCGATACACGAGTAACAAAATAATTGCCCCAAGATTTATTCTCTTGCCATTTTAACCCAGAAATATCTCTAGTTTTATCAGCTTTTGTGATTCCTGCATCTAACCCAATTCCAGCAGTAATCGTTTTAAATGTTGAACCAGGCGCATAGCCACTAGCATATCTAGCTAAAAATGGAAGATTTTCATTATTAGCATACGCCTCATACTCTTTACTAGAAATTCCGGCAGTCATTAGATTCGGATCATAAGAAGGTGTACTGACTAATGCTAGTAAGCTACCATCTTGTGGATTCATAATAACTGCTGACCCATTCGTATCACTCAATTGATCAAAAGTTTGCTTTTGTAACTTGCTATCAATTGTTAACTTAATTGTTTCCCCGTCTTTTTTTTCAGCTTCTTGTAAGACTTTTTTCAAATTGCCATCTTGATCGTTAATGACGATTCTTCCACCATCTTTACCACGTAATCGTTTTTCAAAAGTAGCTTCTAATCCTGATTTACCAATCACATCACCAACTTTCAATGATGGATTCTTATCAATATCCTCAGCAGAAACTTCACCAACATAACCGATTAAATGTGCAGCGGCTTGATTAATAGGATAAGAGCGCATTTCTTTTGACGCATATTGAACGCCTTTCATGACTGGCGTGTCTCCTTTAGCCCAGACTTTAATTGGGACATATAATTCAGGAGTTACCCATTCAGCAGTCAATTTACTTTCCAAGTTCTCAACTGAAATAGCAAATTTTTCACTAATGGCTTGCAAGCTTGCTTCTCGTTCCGTACCTTCCCCCAGTTCTTTAGGAATAATTCCCACTTCAGGATATTCAGCTAGTAAAGCTAAAGGTAAGCTATTTCGATCGATAATTGATCCACGAAGCCCTCTGGTTGTAGTTATATTAATCTTATCTGTTGGTTCCATTTCTGGGAAAATCAAGTGTGCATTCCAGTCAACTAGAAAACCATCTCCAGCAGATTCTAATGTCGCCTCATATTTCTCTTCTTTCAGTTTACCTAAATCCGTTTCCATATTCAGTGTATACGTCATAGTAAATCCATCTTGCTTTTCAATAGGAGTTACCTTTACATTTGTAATTTTAATATTCTTAGCACCTATTCCATCAAATATAACTAAATATTTATCTGCCAAAGAGGTCTTTGTATATCCTGCTTTCTTTAAAGAATCTGATGTAGTTAGCTCACTGATTGTTCCAAAATCTCGCTGACTCAGCGCATTAGTGAAATCCTCAGCAACTGCAGTTGCGGCACGTTCCCCTTTTTGACTTATATTCCAAAAATAAAAAATCGTTCCCCCGATCATTGTTGCTACCAATACGATTGAACAAACAATCATTAAAACTAATTTATTTTTATTTTTTGTCTTATGCAAATTCTCCATCCTCCACTAATTAGTGTCTTTTATTATTGATAGTTTGATTCTTCTTGATGACGATACTTTTCCATTTTTTGGCTAAATAGCGCACCATTTGTTGGTGGTGTATAAGTAATTGTATTCGCCCCTGCTTCAATTGTTTCTAAAATAGATTCTTCTGTTGGACCACCTGTTGCCATAATAGCTATTTCGGGAAATTCTTGTCGGATTTTGCGAACAATCTTAGCTGTATCTGCCCCACCGCTAACATTTAAAATACTAACTCCGGCATCTAGTCGTTCTTTAATATCTGTATACTCTGAAACTATAGTTCCAACAATCGGAATATCAATATTCGCATAAATTTCTCTAATTGTTTCAAGCGGTGTTGGTGCATTTACAACAACACCAATTGATCCCTGCGCTTCTGCAAATAAACTAATATTTGCGGAACGTTTCCCTTGTGTTAGTCCACCACCAACTCCTGAGAAGACAGGAATATTCGCAACCATTGTAATACTCTGAATAATTGCTGGATGAGGTGTAAATGGATAAACAGCTATTACTGCATCTGCATCATTGTTCGCAATGATCGAAATATCCGTAGTAAAAATAATTGACTTAATCCGCTTGCCAAATACACGCATTCCACTAGCTTCAGCAATCACTTTAGGAACTTCAATAAGATCTTTTCGTAAATCTGTTGTAATCGTTGGTATTAATTTCTTTTCAGACATTCGTTCTCCTCCTAATAACTTTTACTGAGCATCAAACTGATTTAGCTGATATTGTTGAATTAATTCAATTAATTTTTCTGGATAAGTTGGATCAGTCGCGTAACTACTGGCTTGCAAAGCATAGGCAGCCTCTTGGTAATTTTTTGACGCTAAAACCGTCGCATATTGTTGTGGGTTCCATGTCGTTCCCTCTGTAAATAATCGAGCATGAGCCTCCATTGATTCCTGCCAAGTTTCATAAATTCTAAAGCGACCACTGATTTCAATCCACTCTTCATTAACATATTCTTTTGTATTTAACTCAACTGTATTGGACTCTTCGCTACCCTTAATACCATAAAAATTATTGTATTTTTTCGATAGTTCACTTTCACCCCAGTTAGACTCTAAAATCGCTTGAGCAATACTGATACTTGGCAACACACCATATTTTTCCTGTAGGATTTTGGCATAGCCACCAATTTTATCAATAAAAACCTGTTCCTTGTTAATTTCGCTACTCGCCATTTGGCTCACTTCAGTTGGTTTATTCGACAAAACTGAAAGTGTACCAAAAAAAAGCAAACAGCTAATAAAGATAGCAGCAATGATATAGCTAGGTACTAGCTTGAATGACTTTAGCTGTTTTTGCCATTTAGTTTTATTCGCCACTTAATCCCTCCCTTCCATACTCAATTTACTTTAATTAAGCCTTATTTTCCTGCTTCTTTTAATTTCGCAATATATTCTTCTAAACTTAAGTTATTCTCAATAATATAAGCAGCATTTTCTTTTCCAACATAACGGAAATGCCACGATTCATAACTAATCTTTGTTGATGCTTCTTTTGACTTTGGAAAACGTAAAATAAATCCATAATCTTTCATTGTTTGCATTAACCATTTTTGTGATGCTGTTTGGTCATATTCTGGAATAAGACCTTTTCCTGTTGCTAACCAATCACTATCTACCATATCTACTGCCAAAGCAGAATGGTGTTCACTTGCTCCTGGGTAAGCCACATAAGCATTGGTTTCTTTTAAAGCTGTCTCATAATCTTTTCCTTGATTCAAGTAATCTTGAATCGATTGGTCATAGACCGTTTTTTGTAAATCGATAGAACGATAGGCTGAAATTAACACCATGCTTAAACCAGCATTTTTAGCAGCATCCATCCAAGCCGTATAGTCTGGTTCCATTCGTTGATCAATCTGTAACCCATTACTTAGGACCGTTAACGGTATTTCTCTAGATGAATCCATAGGGTTATCCGAATTTACTAATAATAAATTCCAATCTGCTGTTGATACATTTGGTAAAACTGGTTCTTTTTTCTCTGGTTCCACTGATGATGTAGTTTCAGTACTTGTAGATACTACATTTTTCCCACTTGAATCAGCTGTTCCATCTCCATTTAATGCTTGACACCCTGTTAATAAAACTACCGCGGCGAGGGAGACTAAAATCTTTTTATTCATGATAGCTGACCAACTTTCTAAATTAATTAAGTTTCTAAGCAAACTCTTCTGTTTCAAATTCAATAATAACATAAACCAGCAACTTTTTATTTTCTTTTTTATGTTATTTGTGTAACATTTATCAATTACAAAATGAACTGAACAACTACAAAACAGCATACCATTTAAACTTTAACTTTTTGATAAATCTCTTCTATATTTTTTCCAAAATAAAAAAAACACTAACTAATTTTATTTAGCTAGTGTAAGAATACTGATAACTTAGTATGCAGTTGGGAATTTCTCATCAATATTTTCATTGAACCATTCTAATAAATCTTGTTTTTCTCGTTCAATTTGCTGCTGGATTACACCTGGTAAACGCAATTCAATCATGTCCCGGTAACTCCAAAAATCATAATTCACTGAGATTTTTAATGTTGTTACAGCAGGTTTACGCATCGCCTCTTCATCATCGCTAGAATCATCTCGTTTAAATTCCAGCTCTGCAATGCCACTATTCGCCCATTTCTTTGCAACATGGAATTTCATATGTTGAAATTCGGAAACAGGATTGGCGGCTACTTCTGGCAGAAATAGCGCATTTCGACAAACTTTTTGAACCATCATCCATTCATAATCTGTAAAAAGTAAGGATATTTTTTGCATATTTTCAGTCTTTAAACCTTGTTCACCTTTTTTCCAACGATCCCAGCTTTGAGGAGTAATCCCTAATTGATCGTGGTAAAAAGCTTTCTCGCTAACAAACTGTTCCTTAATTGCCATTAAAACAATTTGGACTAATGCTTGATTCATTAAAATTCCTCCTTCATAAAAATGAAAAAATTGATAAATTAAAATAAGTTCTTTCTCTCTATTTTACACTTAATAAGTGAACTTTCAACGAATAACCCTTCGTTTCTTCTAATAAAAAAACAGTCTACCCAATTTTCTTGAGAGACCATTTTTAGTATCAACTATCTGAACTTATTTTTTTCTTTTTCATTCCATTTTGAATGGCTTTTACATCAAGTAAATCTAGTAAAAATACAAAGATTGGAATTCCCACAATCAAACCCCAGATTCCTAAAAAGCGTTCTGAAAATAGTAAGATGACAAAAGTATAAAAAATCGGCAATTCTGTTTTACTAGACATTAATTTCGGATTTAAAACATACGATTCCAGCGCATGAACCACTGCAATCATACCTAAAATATAGATTACATCTGTAAAACCACCAATACTATATCCAATTAAAGCTAATGGAATACAGGAAATAATCGCTCCTGCAACTGGAATTAAACTTAAGATAAAGACCATAATAGATAAACTAACTAGCTGTGGCAATCCCATAAAGTAAAGTCCTATTGTTGTAATAACGGTATTCACTAAAGCAATTAGAAATTGTGCTTCTAAAACAACACCAAAGGTTTTAATAAACTTACTACCGAGATAAGCGACATCTTCAGAAAACCAACCAATTTTACTAGTAAAAAATAGTTTGCTAAAATCTCTCACATGTCCTTCTTCAATTGAAAAGAAAAAACTTAAAATAAAAGATAAAAATAAAGTTGCTCCCATTGAACCAATACTTGTTAAGTACGTAAACGCTAACCCTAAACCACTTTTTAGTTGATCTTTAATCTCAGATGCATCTAAATTCTGTCCCACCCAGTTTAAAACTACATTGTCTTTTGCCGGTGATTCATAAAAATGATACACAGATTCAATCATTTGACCTGTTTGATAGATTATTTTTGGGATGTAATGAGTCAATGCAAAATAAAAAAGTGAAACAATTAATGCATAGGTTACAACAACTATCAACGTCTGAGGAATTTTAATGTACTGCTGGACAAGCTTCACTAAACGTAAAATTAAAAAAGTGAAAATGAATGTTAATAAAATCATACTTAGTGTTTCACGAATTAAATATAAAACCAAACAAATCACTAAAAAGACCGTAAATCGTCTCAAAGACTCATTTGTTTTAAACTTTTTCCAAATCTCCATAAATCAAATTCATCTCCTTCTTCAATCATTCTATTTTACCCCACTTATCGTTAGAATAGAACCACTTTTCATTTAATTTAAGTGAACTCGTTATTTTCTATTGTTCTCCTATCGATTTTTCTTAAATTTTGTTACAATGAAAACGAACACAATTCAAAAAAGGATTGTGAATCTAGGAGGTAATCTGATGACAACCGTAAATTGGGCTATTTTAGGCTTAGGATCAATCGCAAAAAGTTTTGCTAGTCGTTTTAATGTAGAAAACGGGCATTTATATGCAGCTGGGTCACGTTCTTTAGAAAAGGCAACCACGTTTAGTGAAAAATACAACATTGAAAAAGCCTATGGTAATTATGATGAAATGCTCCAAGACGAAAAAATTGATGTTGTTTATATTGCAACACCTCACAGTCACCATTTTGATTTAATTATTAGTAGTCTTCAGCACGGCAAACATGTTCTTTGTGAAAAAGCCATCACCATGAATGGCGTTCAATTACAAACAGCCATAGATTTAGCTAAAGAAAAAGGGCTAATTTTAGCTGAAGCGATGACCATTTATCATATGCCACTTTATCAAAAGTTAAAAGAGATTTTAGATTCTGGAACACTAGGGAAATTAAAAATGTTACAAGTTTCTTTTGGTAGTCTAAAAGAAACAGATCCAACGAATCGCTTTTACAACAAAGAATTAGCTGGTGGTGCTATGCTAGATATTGGTACGTATGCCTTATCTTTCGCTCGCTTTTTCCTAAACAGCCAACCTCACGAGATAGTAACAACCATGAATCTTTTTGAAACAGGTGTAGATGAACAATCAGGGATTATCTTAAAAAATGACCGTAATGAAATGGCGGTTGTGTCACTGACGTTTAGAGCCAAAATGCCAAAACGCGGCATCATTGCTTGTGAAGATGGCTATATTACAGTTGATGACTATCCACGTGGCACAAGCGCAACGATTATTCGTCCAGATGGTTCTTCAGAAGTACTTGAAGCTGGTGAGAAATCGCAAGCATTAAATTATGAAGCTCAAGAAATGACCAATCGTATCTTAACAAAACAGGGAAATGACTATATTCAACTTTCTCGTGACGTGATGGAAATTATGGATACAGCTCGTGCTAAATGGGGCTTGCACTACGATTTTGAATAGACTAGATTAACAGAACGACCTCGAAAAAAACTAAAAAATAGTTTTTTTCGAGGTCTTTTTCTGTATAGAAACTGGTAAAAAACAGTTCCTTTAATTTTATTTTTCTTTCAATAATTGAATTATAATACCATATGGATCTTCAATAAATGTCGTTTTCCAGTCTTTGCTGTTTGAATTACTAAAAGAAAATCCAAAGAATCCTACTTTACTTTATTGCAATAATTAACAGCACTTTTTCAAAAAGCAAATAAAAATAATTTTCTTTTGATGCTATTGGGATATCTTTCGTTTTCCCAGAGATTTCTTTTCTACCTACTTTTAATCAAAAAAACACCTCATAAAGCTTAACCAAGCTTTATGAGGTGTTTTTTATGAGCCATTATTGGCCTTCTTTTAAAATACAAGAACTAACAATATATCCATTCTCCGTTAGTTTTTGTTTGATTATTTCAAGTTCTAAACTGGCAACTTGAATGACAACTTGAGTTAATCCTTCTTGACGATAAACAGCAATTTGATCGATACTCATATTTTCTTCAGTAAATAAATGTGTCAGTTTTTCTAAAATCCCCGTATGATCTTCCGTGATATCAACCACCACACGGGTTCCTTGATTATAGTAGCCTAGTAGATCAAGAAATGCAGCAAAGATATCTTTTTCAGTGATAATCCCAATAATTTGATTATCCGCTGTAACAACTGGTAAAACACTAATTTGATTTTTACGCATTGTATCTGCCGCTTCTTCTAGTAAAGCATCCGATGTGATTGTCACAACTTTCTTCAACATAATATCGCCAACGACTGTCTTAGTTAATAAATAGTTCATTTCATGAATACTTAAACTTGTTGCGCTTGAAGGAGAGTTTGCTTGAATAACTCCTTCTGATACTAAACCTATTAATTTTCCTGACTCAACAACTGGCAAACGATGAATGTTATGCTCTTTCATCAAATCTAAGGCTTCTAAAACTCGTGTTGTTTTAGAAATAGTTACGACATTTGTTGTCATATAATTTTTTACATACATGCTTTATCCTCCTAGGTATGCTTTTTGAACTTCATCACTTGCTAATAATTCTGCACCTGTACCACTTAACACAACTTTTCCAGTCTCTAACACATAACCTCGATCAGAAATGGATAAAGCTACTTTAGCATTTTGTTCAATTAATAAAACGGTTGTACCTTGTTCGTTAATCGCTTGAATAATATTAAATATTTCCTTAATAAAAATAGGTGCCAAACCCATTGAAGGCTCATCCAATAATAACAACTTAGGGCGCGACATCATTGCGCGTCCCATAGCTACCATTTGTTGCTCACCACCAGATAAAGTAGCTGTGTCTTGTTTTTTACGTTCTGCAAGTACTGGGAAACGTTCATAAATATTTTCTAAATCTTGTTTAATCCCATCTTTATCCTTACGTAGGTAAGCTCCCAGCTCTAGATTTTCTAAAACAGTCATTCCACTAAAAACATGGCGACCCTCTGGAACTAGAGAAATACCAGATTCAACGATTTTCTTTGTAGACGCCTGTTGAATTGGCGTATCTTTAAATAAAATTTCCCCATTACTTGGACGATACAACCCAGAAATAGCTTTCAAAATCGTCGATTTTCCAGCTCCATTGGCTCCAATTAAAGAAACAATTTCACCTTCATTGACTTCAAAGTTAATCTTATTGATGGCTTGAATAACACCATAATGAACGGATAAATCTTTTACTTTCAACATTGCTAGTCACCACCCAAGTAAGCTTTAATTACGGCTTCGTTATTTTTAATTTCATTTGGCGTACCATGAGCAATCATACGACCATATTCTAATACATAAATTCGTTCACAAATATTCATGACTAAGGACATATCATGCTCAATTAGTAAGATTGTAATTTTAAACTCTTTTTGAATTTTACGAATTAAATCAGTTAATTCAGCAGTTTCTTGTGGATTCATTCCTGCAGCTGGTTCATCTAAAAAGAGAATTTTCGGCTTAGTTGCTAAAGCACGTACGATTTCTAAACGACGTTGCTCACCATAGGGTAAATTTTTAGACAAGTGATCAATTTTATTTTCTAATTGAAAAATAGCTAGTAATTCAAGTGCTTCTTTCCGCATCTCAGCTTCTGAACGATAAAAACTTGGTGTACGTAAAACACTTGCCAATCCACCTGTTTTATTTTTAGCATGCATAGCAATCAAGACATTGTCTAAGACGGTCAATTCTTTAAATAAACGAATATTTTGAAACGTACGAGCTAATCCCAGATCCGTAATTTTATAAGGTTTCTGATTATTTAAAGTCTTCTTTTTGCCCTCAATCGTTAAATCAATTGTTCCTTCGCTAGGAACATAAACCCCAGTTAATAGGTTAAACAAAGTTGTTTTACCTGCTCCGTTAGGACCGATTAGCCCAACTAATTCATTGTCACCAAGTTCTAGGTTTACCATTGAAACCGCAGCAAGACCACCAAAATTTTTGGTTAATTTCTTTACTTCTAATAAACTCATATTATTTTTCCTCCTTATTCTTAGGAGTTTTTTTGCTCAGTTTCGCTAGTAACCCACTGATTGTAAATTCTTTTGTACCTAATAAACCTGAAGGCTTAAAGACCATAATAGCAATTAAGGCTACGGCATAAATAATCATCCGAATCGATCCAAAATCTTGAAGCAGTACATTAATAATACCTAAAACGATGGCTGCAATAAAAGTACCTGTAATGCTACCTAAGCCACCAAATACAACAATAATCAAAACATCCACAGATTTCATAAAACCGAAGTCAGATGGAGTAATTACACTGAAATAGCTAGCATAGATTGCTCCTGCAACACTAGCCGTCGCTGCACCGATAATAAAGGCGATTGTTTTGTATTTTGTTGTATTAATCCCCATTGATTCCGCAGCAATCTCGTCCTCACGAATTGCAACCGTTGCTCTACCAGGACTGCTACGAATATAATTGACAATAATGATCGTTGTTAACACAATAAAAATAAATAAAAGTGGCCATGTCGTAAGTGCTGGAATTCCACTTAGTCCAGCTGCTCCATTCGTCAAATCACCCATATTTAAAACAGCGATTCGGATAATTTCACTAACTCCTAATGTTGCAATCGCTAAATAGTCACCTTTCAAACGCAATGTTGGAATTCCAACAATCAGTGCTACAACACTTGCAACGACAATTCCTAATAAAATACCACTAAAAAAGCCAATCCAGTTAGGCATTTTGATTGTCATAATTCCACAACAATAGGCTCCAATTGACATAAACCCTGCGTGACCTAATGAGAACTGACCAGAAAAGCCAATAATTAAATTTAAACCTAATGCTAAAATAATATTAATTCCGATTGTAATCAACGTAATTTCATAAAAGGCATCAATGAGCCCTGTATAAATTCCAACTCCAATTATCGCGTAGATACCTGCAATAAAAATGAGCCAGCCAAGATTTGTTTTATTGAATTGTTTCATTTTCATCACCTACACTTTTTCTTTTGTATTTTTGCCTAATAGACCAGATGGTTTCACAATTAAAATAATAATTAAAATGATATATACAACAGCATCTTTAATCATTGAATTGCCATATCCACTAATCAATGTTTCAATAATTCCAATGGTAAATCCACCAAACATGGCACCAGGAATTAGTCCTATTCCACCTAATACTGCGGCAATAAATGCTTTTAGACCAGGGGCTGTTCCCATCATTGGTGAGATTGAATTATAATAAATCCCAACTAGAACACCTGCTGCACCTGCTAATGAAGAACCTAATGCAAAGGTAAAAGAAATCGTATTGTTAACATTGATTCCCATTAATTTTGCTGCATCTGCATCTACACTAACTGCACGCATTGCTTTGCCCATTTTGGTTTTCTTTACAATAAATTGCAAAGCTAACATGAGTACAATTGTAACAATAAAGATTGTAATTTGTTGCTGATCTATTGTGATACCACCTAAAGAATAACTTTTATTCGCTATTGTTTCAGGGAATGCTCGAACTTCTGGTCCCATAATTAGCAACATAACATATTGTAACAAGAAAGAAACACCAATTGCGGTAATCAAAGCTGCTACACGAGTTGCTTTTCGTAACGGCTTATAGGCAATTCTTTCAATTACAACTCCTAATAACGCACAAAAGACCATTGAAAAAATCAAGGCAGGAATTAATCCCATATTAAAATTACGAATAACTGTATAGCCTACATAAGAACCTACCATGTACACTTCACCATGAGCAAAGTTGATTAATTTTATAATGCCATAAACCATCGTATACCCTAATGCAATTAAGGCATAGATACTTCCCAAAGACAAACCATTAATTAATTGTTGAATAAAATTTTCCATATATGCACCTCTTTTTACTACCTATTTTTACTCTTATTTTTCATTTTATAAAAAAGGTGCTAAGAGAAATCTCTTTCTCAGAGCACCTGATTTTAAGTCTTCGCTAAATTATGGTTTAACTACAGTGTTGCTAACTTCTTCACCATTTTCCAATTTAATTACCAATGTTGATTTAATCGGGTTATGATTTTTATCCATTGTAATATTCCCTGTGATACCATCAAAATCTTTAATTTTAGCTAATTCATCTTTAACTTTTTCAGGAGTTGCTTCACCTGCATTTTCAATTGCTTTAGCAATCATGTAAACAGCATCATATGCAAGAGCTGAGAAGGCATCTGGCGCTTTATTATATTTTGCTTTAAAAGCTGCTACAAAATCAACAACCTTTTTCTCTTCACTCTTATTAGAATAGTGAGCTGTATAGTATACATTGTTTAAGTTTTTCCCTTGAGCTAAATCAACTAATTTATCATTACCAAAACCGTCTGCTCCTAGAATTGGTTGAGTAATTCCTAGTTCACGGGCTTGTTTAATAATCAAACCAGCCTCTTCATAGTATGAAGGCATATATAAGACATCAAAATCTTTGTCTTTAATTTTTGTTAAAACGGCTTTAAAGTCTTTATCCCCTGTAGTGAAGTTAACTTCATCAACAATCTTTCCTTTAAAGCTATCTTTGAAACTCTTTGTTAAGCCTTTTGCGTAATCACTTGAGCTATCTCCAATAATTACAGCTTTTTTAGCTCCTAAGTTATCTTGTGCAAAGTTAGCCAATGTAACTCCTTGGAAAGAATCTTGGAAGGATACACGATACACATAATCCCAAACTTTTCCATTTTCAACAGTTACAGTGTCATCTGTTCCTGATGGTGTAACCATTGGGACTTTCGCTTTAGTAACACTTGGTGTAGCTGCTTTTGAAGTTCCTGATGTTGCTGGTCCAACAATGGCTACTACTTTTTCTTTTGTTGCTAATTTAGTCGCAACACTGGCTGCTTCTGCTTTATCTGATTTATTATCTAAGTCTACTAGGCTTAATTGCTTTCCTAATACACCACCATTTTTATTAATTTCATCAATTGCTAAATTAATTCCATCAAGCTCTGCCGTTCCATAAGCTGAAACCGGTCCAGATAATTCCAAATTTGCACCAATTTTAATGGTTTTTGAATCCTTTTCCGATGAACCTCCGCTTGCACAACCTGTTGCTATTACTGCTACTGCTGCTAAACTTGCCAAACCTATGATTACTTTCTTCATATCTTTTCCCCCTACTGGTTGTTAAGCGTGTTTCGATTTTATTGGTAGGTTTCTCTTTTTTACTAGCAAACCTACTCTTATTAAACAGCTAATTCCAATTTTTTAGTTTATTAAAATTTTCTAAATGTTTTCTAATATATTCTATAGTATAGAATATTCTGACAATTTAATCAACCATAATTTACTTAAATTAAAAAAAGTTGTGTCTAAGATATTCAAACTGTCTAGACACCACTTTTTAAGTGTAGATAAATCCCTATTTAAAGATGTTTTTAATTTTATTTTACTTATATCTTAAAAATTTAATTGAATCTGATTTTACAATTCGACATGCAGATATAGTTCCAGTAAGAAATGGAATTCCCACAACCACTAAAATAATGATTCCTGAAAATACAAGTAAAAACCGAATTAATGTGAATCCGATTAGGAAAATCAGGAAAGAATCCTACCGGAGGTTATTAGCATAACTGTAAGGAACATTACGAATCATTGTAAATTTACCTTTCATGCTATCCCATGTCATTTTCATTTACTTTGATGATTTCTTACTCTATTAGAAGAAATGGTATTTTTGATTGTTTTATTTGAAACATTTTTTAAATAACCTTTTCTTTTTTAGGTGAAAATTCCTGATAAAAAACTTGTTTAATCTCGATAAAATGCATAAAATCATTTAACATTTTAAATAACATTGCTCGATTTTCAAATTCAGCACGAGTTTTAGGTAATTCACTATTACGAAAATGATCAAATAAATTTTGAATTTCTTGCATCAATTCATTCGCCGGATTGTCTTCATGTAACTTTTCTGCAGTTTGAATAAGCATTCCTGCCAATTTCTCATTCTCTAATGTAGGTAGTTGACATTGTCCCAGATCTTCTTTAATCTGTCTTAAAACATGGGCTTGCATTTGACGCATATCAAAATACTTTATATAGTAGTAACTTTGTCCAAACAATTGGTTATTGTATTGATTTCGTGCCAATAAAACTGCTTCATCTAATTCTTGAGTGAGTTTTTCTAGATACGAATTTTGAAGTTGAGACAGTCCTCCATTGCGCAAGGTACCGGATAAATCTAACAAAACTAGCTTCATTGTACTTTCAATATTGGTTTGTAGTTCATGCACTTTTTTTTCACTGGAAGGCATATATAAATTGGCAAGAATCGCAATTGTTAAACCAATTAACATTAAACCAAAACTATTAAAAATCCACTGTAAACTTGTACTTTTTTCAATTAGTAGGTGCGTCACTAATACAGAACTCACTACAATCCCATCTGTAATCGAAAATTCAACAGCCAACGGAATAAAAATCAATAAATAGAGACCAAAGGCAATTGGGTTAAATCCCAATATATTAAATAAAATTGTCGCAATCCCTAAAGCTAAAGCCGTTGATAAAATTCGTTGCCCTGCTAAAGTAATTGATTTTTTTTTGGTATTTTGAACACTTAAGATTGTAATAATTCCAGCTGATACGGCATAACTTAAATGAAATTGTTCAGCAATTAAAATAGCAATAGCGGCTCCTGCTGCAGTCTTAATCGTTCGTAAACCAATTTTCATCCCATCACCTTTTCTTTTTTCTTACTATCATAGCATGTTTTTTAGTAAAAATGGAAGTTCCTCAATTAAGAAAAAAATTATTTTCTCTGAAAAAATTTGTACGTCACAACTTGCAATTATTCAATTTTCCTTTATCATAGTCTAAGTAAAGAAAATTAAAAGGAGCCTGCCATTATGAAGTACAAAAAAGTAAGCCTAACCCTAATTCTCACTCTACTAATTATTTTAGTTGCAGCTTGTGGGAATACCGAGGAACGCGCAGGTGCAAAAGCCATCGCTAAACAAAACGCCACCTTTATTGCAAAAATAACTACTAATTTAGAATCCTACGAAAATTTAGAAGAAGAGATGATGGCTGCACTAAGTACCGATTTAAAAGCAGATAATGCTGTTGCCATACTTACAAAAGAAAATGGTGACGTTGGTAAAAATTTTAAAGCCCGTCAAAAAGAAATTACTACAGTTGAAAAAAATATGAAACAAGTCAAAGAAAATCTTAAAACTTTAACTGAATACCAAGAAAAAAAAGCTGTAGATGTACCTGAAACCGAATTGAACCAAAGCATTCAAACTTTAAAACAGCTAGAAATTACTTATGATTTATTCTACAACTACTATCAATCAGCTGAGACAGCAGAAAAAGATTTCTATCAAAATTATACATCTGATATTAGTAAAGAAGATTTAACTACTGCACTTAGTACCATCAATCAAACCCATGGTGCTGCCTATCAACAATTGGAAGTTTTATATGCTGATTTAAGTTCTGCATTAGTGGCTATGACTAACTTAAATGACGCAATCGATAACTAATCTTTTAGTGAATAACTACATTTAGTTATTCACTAATACATAGCAAGTAGACTCAACTATAAAAAGTAAGGTGAAGTGATTAATGGAACTTGGACATTTTAGATTAGGAATGCGAACCGTCAAGACTGGAATCGCTGTTGGAATTTGTATTTTTATTTTTCATTTTTTAAATCGTGGTACGCCAATGATTGCTTCTTTAGCTGCTGTTTTTGCCTTAAGACAAGACGTAGAAACAACGGTAAAATTTGGTAAATCACGAATTTTAGGAAACTCAATTGGGGCATTAGTAGCTGCTTTATTTATTTTTGCTCATCGTGAACTTGGAAGTTCTTTTATTGTCGAAGTCATCGGTATCCCTCTTTGTATCATGTTTATTATTATTCTATGTGATGGAATTGATTATAATAGTGGAATTATCGGTGCGATTGCAACGTTGCTAATTATTTACTTTACCATTCCCACAACAGATACGTTTATTTATGCTTTGGATCGTGTTGTAGATACCTTTATTGGAACCTTTATTGCTCTTGCAGTCAACCACCTAATCAAAACACCCATCCCTGAAAAAGTTTCTGAAATTAATGAAGAAATTCAACAGCTAGATACAGAAAAAGCAGAATTAACCCAATTAGAAGAAGAAAAATCAGAATCGAATAAATAAAACAGTGTCCGTCCTCTTTATCAAGGATTGACACTGTTTTATTATTTTACTCTTTATCTTGGTGGATATCTTGATGAATTGTTTGTGGTGCTTTAGTAACAAATTTTTCAATTAAATCTTTTACATCTAAACCTGTTGTTTCTTTTAAGGTTTCTTGAGTTGTTGCTAATAAATTCGTTGCATAACTAGCAACACGGTTTGCACCACTACTAGCACCTTCACCTTGACCATTATCAATAACAGTAATTTTCTCAATGTTCCCCATTGGTTGTGCTGCTTCTTTCACCATACTTGGCAATACATCAACAACCATTGCCAGAATCGCTGCCTCACCGTATTGTTTAAAGGCTTCGGCAATTTTAGCTTTTGATTCAGCCTCTGCTTGTCCTTTAGCTAAAATAGCATCAGCTAACGCTTGTCCTTCAAGACGAACTTGATTGGCATTGGCTGTTGCCATTGCTTCCACACGGAACTGATCAGCTTCAGCTTCGGCTACTTCACGAGCTTTATTCCCTAAGGCTTCTTGTTCTTTGGCATAACGATCTGCATCAGCTTTTTTCTTCACTTCTGAATCGTATTGTTTCTCACGACGAGTAATTTCTTTTTCTTCTAATTCAATTTGTTTTTGACGCTCGATGATTTTAACAGTCATTTCTTCTTCGGTTACTTGTTGTTGGGCTTTTGCACTTTCCAATCCATAGGCTTGATCGGCTTGGGCTTTTGCAATATCTTGTTCTTGTTTGTAAGCAGCTAATTTTAATTCTTTTTCTTTTAATGCTTCAGCTACTTCAGTTTCACGTTCTAACTCAGATTTTTTCGAGTTCTTTTCAGCCTCGGCACGCTTAATACGAGTTTCTTTATCTGCTTCAGCAATGGCGATATCGGCGTCACGTTTTACTTGAGCAATTCTTGGTTTCCCAAGTGAATCTAAATAGCCATTTTTATCTTTTACTTCTTTAATCGTGAAGGAAACAATAATTAAACCCATTTTTGCCAAATCAACACTGGCTACTTCTTGCACACTTTGGCTAAATTTATCACGATTTTGGTAAATTTCTTCTACTGTCATTGAACCTAAGATTGAACGCAAATGTCCTTCAAGAACTTCGCGAGCCTCATTCTCTAATTCATCTCTAGTTTTACTTAAAAATTGCTCTGCTGCTGTAGCAATCTCTTCAACAGATGAACCTATTTTAATAATAGAGGTACCATCTGCCATAACCGGCACACCTTGTTCTGTGTATACTTCTGGTGTTGAAACATCTAATTTACTAGATAATAAACTTAAACGGTTTGAACGCTGGAAAACAGGTAGCACAAAAGCTCCTCCACCACGAACAATTTTAATCTTATTACCTGAATCATCCTTAAATACATTCTTAGTTCCTAAATAGCTCCCACTGATAATTAAAGCCTCATCAGGATTAGCAGTTTGATATTTTGAAATAAATATCACTAAACACATTAAGACAACAAAAACACATAAACCAATTACAAAATACGACATTCTTATTTTCCTCCTTTATTTTTGTTCATTAAAATACTTCTTGATAAGGTACCACGTAAGCTACCCGCTCTCTAATCTCAATCACGAGAACCTTCTCACCAGTTTTTATCGAATGGTCTTCTGGTTTATAAAGCGATGCTGGTCTTGTACTTGAACCCGTCACACTCTTCAAACTAATTTCACCCATTCCTTTTACTGGGATTGGTGTAGTCACAATTCCAACTCGACCTTCCATATCTTTTTCAGATGTAGACAATGTCGTCTCAGCATCACGCATCGGCACAATTAGATAAAAGTTTAACAAGAAGATAAGTATCGAAGCTAGTATTAAGCTACCAATTAAAATCCAACCACTTCCTAAACCAATCAGTGTCTCACCTAGATAACCAAACAATGAAGTAAAGGCAAAAAACGGAATAATTAACACCGGATCTATCGGACCATCAAAATCAATGATATCTCCAATAAAAAAGGTAACTACAGCTAAAATAGCGGTAACAATTAGAACATAAAAATAAAGCGTTTCATACGTTATTCCCCAAATCAACTTTCTCACCTCTTTCCCCCTCTATAGTTCATATTGTAGCAATATTCTGTTACAAATGATATCTTTTTCTCTAACTAATGGTTGGCTAGTCCTATAAAAAAAAGGTTCTTAATAGGAAGATTTTTTTTAAATTTTAATTCATTTTTTTATATTCTTAATAAATTCTTTAACTTCACGAGGTGATTTAAGACAAATTAATTTTTCCTCACTGGTTAATTTTGACAGTTTATTTATAAGTTCAGGGCGGCGCTTCTTAAATGTCCAAACAAACTGAATAAATTCAAAATCCATTTTCTCTTCACAACCAGCTGCCATATCAGGTCGAACTTTTTTAAAATATTGAAAATAACGCTTAAATATTCTTGGAAAATAAATGTAGCGTGGTAGATCTAAAAAAACAATAGTGTCTGCATAGCTGAAACGCAAATCGAAGCTATCTGTATAATTTCCATCAACAATCCATTGTGGCTGACTTTCAAAAATCTGTTTTTGCTTTTCAAACAGTTCTTCTTGAGAACCCGGTTGCCAGTTCTCTGTCCAAAATAATTGATCTAAGTGATAAACCGGGACTTCTAATTTTTCTGAAAGTTGTCTTGCTAATGTTGATTTTCCACTACCGCTTGACCCAACTATAACGATTTTTTCCATTTAGAATCTCCTCCTCTAATAAAAGCGTTATTCTATTGTACTAGATAACCAAAAAAAACACCACCATCTTTAAGAAATACTTCTCTTAAAAATGGTCATGTTTTCATTTACTTTAATCAACTGATTTTAAGGCTTCAATCATATCGATTTTCTTTAATTTTATATGCATAGCAAACATAACCATTCCTGAGAAAAGCAAGGTTAGTAAACCTGAATAAACATAACTCATTAATTTAATTGTTGGACTAAACATCATAATATCGACCTCAGCTGTTTCTAGCACAAAACCATGTAACAGCACTCCTAGAAATAGGCCTACACCAATCCCCATAAAGGTTAAAATAATATTTTCACGGTAAATATAAAGACTGACTTCACTATCATAAAATCCTAATACCTTGATAGTTGAAAGCTCTCGAATCCGCTCAGAAACATTGATATTGGTCAGATTATATAACACGACAAAAGCTAATAATGCTGCTGAAACAATCAGAACGAGAGTCACAATATCTAGACTAGACATGGTATCTTCAAAACTACCTCCTACTTGACTAACAAAGGTTGCTACAGCGACCCTTGGATTAGACGTTAGCTTTTCACCAAAATTACTTTCCCATTTGCGACTTTCTTGATACGTTAACAATTGTGTATTGTAGTTTGGCTTTTCCTTAACTATTTCTTGATAATAACTTGGACTCATATAAATATTATGACCTGCATAATTTTCCGTAATCCCTTTAACGGTTACTTTAAACGCTTGGTTATCTGAATTTTCCACTTCAAAGGTAGCTCCTACTTTTAAATCAAAGAGCTTCGCTAACTTTTCAGTAACGATAACACCATTTTTAGGAATTTTGTATTTTTCCCCCGTTTGACGATTTCGCAGACTGACAAATTGATCAAAATTCTCAATTGTTTCTGGAACAAAAATACTAGCTTCTTGAGTATTTACGTCCTTTTTCGTTACAGTATAATTTTCTTGACTTACATTTAAATTCTTTGTAATCTCTTTTGTATTTTTGATTAACTGATTGTAACTATTGACATCCTCTTGTGTTGCATCAGGGTTAAACGCCACAATCGCTTGATAGCGCATAATTTTTCCGTACTGTAAATCCGCAATATCGGCAATTGAATTCTTCAAACCAAAACCAGTTAAGATCAAGGCTGTACAACCAGCAATACCTAGAATTGTCATTAACATTCGCTGTTTATAGCGAAATAAATTTCTAGCTGTGACTTTTTGATTAAAACCAAAACGATTCCAAATAAATGGAATGCGTTCTAATAAAATTCGTTTGCCACTTTTTGGAGCTTTAGGACGCATTAAGGTTGCTGCATTGCTTTTTAGTTCAACCCATGTAACCACTAAAGCTGAAACCACGGTACACAATAACGAAACCACTAATGAAATCAAGGCATAGCTGATATAATAGGTGATTCGGATTGATGGCAAATTGTAAAGAGCACCATATGCATTAAAAATCAAAGCTGGAAATAATTGATAACCAATGGCTAAACCTACAATACTAGCACTAACGCTGGCTAATAATGCATAAAGAATAAACTTCATTGCGATATCTCGCTCTTGATAGCCTAACGCTTTTAATGTTCCAATTTGTAAACGCTGTTCTTCCACCATTCGGGTCATTGTTGTTAAACTAACTAGGGCGGCAATTAGGAAGAAAAAGACTGGAAAGACTTGAGCTATTGCTGAAATACGATCTGCATTGTCACGAAACTCACCGTATCCTGGATTCGTTGTCCGATCTAACACATAGTAATCTGGTTGAGAGATTTTCTTTAACTGATCTTGTGCATCAGCTAATTCTTTTTCACCGTTGGCAATTTCAGCTTCCCCACTAGCTTTCTTAGTTGTAAATTCAGCCAAAGCTGTTTGATAGCTAGTTTGACCTGCATCTAATTCAACCCTTGAGCTAGCTAATTGAGATTCACCATTTGTTTTTTCCTCAATCAATTGAGCCCTTCCAGCTGTAAGTGCTGCTTGACCATCCTGTAGTTGAGCATATGCACTTGCTAATTGAGCTTTGCCATTCGTTAACTCTTGCTGTTTTTGATTTAATTGAGCTTCAGCACTAGCCAACTCATTCGTTGAAGCTGTTAATTTTTGATTGCTATTATCCAATGCAGCTGTTACTTGCTCCTTTGGTACTACTCCTGAAAAATAACCGGTTAATAGCTGTCCAAAATTTGGATCAAGCTGACTTGCTCCAAGAGCCAATCCTTGACTCATCTCAACTGGGACTTCTTGAATTGGAAGAGCAATTGCCTGACGAATTTGTTCACTAACACTTCTACCTTGCTGTATTTGTGCCTCTGCCGCAGACTTTTTAGTTTGAAATTCGCTTCTTGCTGTAGCTAATTGTGTCTCTCCATTTGTTAAAGCAGCTTGTTTATTGGTTAATTCAGCATTGCCTGTATCTACTTCATTTTGTTTATCTACTAAGGTTGCTTCAGCATTTGCTAGTTCCGTTTGTAGTTGATTGACACCATCAGCGTAGGCTACTTCACCTGCATCTAATTTAATTTTTGCAGCATCTAGTTGCTGTTGTCCACTTTCGATTTGAGCCTTAGCATCCGCTATTTTTTGCTGCCCATCCGTTAGCTTGTTCTCTGCTTCTGCCTTAATTTCAGCTAAACGAAGTTTCGGTCGCTGTTTAACAGCTTCTTTGACAGCTTTTTGATTTTTTTCAATCTGTTCTTCATATTTAGTTGAATAGGCTTGTAATTTTTGCGTATTTTTAAATGTTAAATAGGCTTCCGTATAATAGTCTAACTTAAAATTAGTCTCTGAAATCACTCCAAATCCATCTATGGTTCCTTTACCAATCGAGCTTGTTCCACGAGTATAGGTTTCAATGTACATGGGACTATTGACGAATCCAACTATTTTATAGGTTAATTGTTGAAAATTATTTTTTAAATCAGCGTCTTTGCCTTCTCCACCTGTAAAGGTAACTTCATCACCAATTTTATATTTTTTTGTTATTTTTTTTACATTATCTAATGCGATCTCACCATTTTTTTCTGGCAAACGGCCTTCAATTACTCGGTAACCATTCACTGGATTTTTTTGATTCGATAAAGACATTACTTTGGCAACTAAGCCTGTATTTCCAAGGAAAACTTCCTGCGTATAACTGGGAATCACGTCAGCACCATTAACTTTTCCTAAAGCTGCTAAGTCATCTTGATTTAAGCCATAAGTAGAAACAACTTTAAGATCCATTAAGTCTTTTTGCTTAAAATAATGATCGGCAGTATCTATCATATTAGGACCTGTTGCTTTAATTCCTGAGAAAAAACCTACACCTAACGTAATAATCGCAAAAATCGAAAGAAAACGAGCTTTTGTTTGCCAGATTTCTCTAAATATATCTTTGTAAAGAGCTGATTTTTTCATTTATTTCTGCCCCCTTACCATTCAATATCATTTACTGACATTGGATTTTCATTAATCGTAACCTTCCGAACTTGTGCATTGTTGATCTCAATCACTCGGTCAGCCATCGGGGCAATTGCTGAGTTGTGAGTAATGACAATTACAGTTGTACCTGTATTCACACACGTATCTTGTAAAAGTTTCAACACCTGTTTTCCTGTCTCATAGTCTAATGCCCCCGTTGGTTCATCACACAATAACAATTTTGGTTGTTTCGCCAAAGCTCGAGCGATTGCTACACGTTGTTGTTCACCGCCAGATAATTGTGCTGGGAAATTGCCTAAACGCTCACCTAATCCAACTTGTCTTAAGACCGTTTCGGCATCTAACGCATGGGGGGAAATCTGCGAAGCCAACTCTACATTTTCTTTTGTTGTTAAGTTAGGTACTAGATTATAAAATTGAAAAACAAAACCAACATCATTACGACGATATCCTGTCAATTGACGTTTCGTAAATTTAGCAATATCAATATTATCAACTAAAACTTGTCCTTCATCGGCGATATCCATTCCACCAAGAATATTCAACACAGTTGATTTCCCAGCTCCACTAGGACCAACAATAATTGCAAATTCTCCTTTTTCAATTTCAAAGCTAATTCCATCGTTAGCTGTAATCGTTGTATCTCCCATTTTGTAACGTTTGTATTCATTTTTTATACTGACAAATGCCATGATTTCCACCTAACTTTCTCTTGTTCACGCTTTCTTTAGTTTAACATAAAAAATAGCAAACATAGAAAAATTACTTCTCTAAATTTGCTATTTTTTATATTATTAGTTATTTTCCTAACTCGCTGTGCTTGTATCCGTATAAGAAATAAATCAACAAACCCGCTACTACCCAAATACCAAAAGCAATCCATGTTGCCATCCCTAGTTGAGTCATTAAATAGAAACAAACTAGCATTGAAATAATTGGAAAAATCGGAACAAGAGGAACTTTAAATTCATTGATCTTAGGTTCGCCAAAGTCTTTTCGTAATTTGATGATTCCTGCAGCCATAATAGCAAAGGCCATCAACGTCACGATACTTGTTAATTCAGCTAATTTTTCTAAAGGTATAATACCTGATAAGATAGCTGAAACAATCCCAATTGCAATCGTTGCATTTTTTGGTGTTTTGGTTTTCTCATCAACAACACTTAATGTTTTTGGCAATAGACCATCACGACCGATTACATAAACCATCCGTGTCAAACCATACATCATAGAAATCATAACTGTTAATAAAGTCAAAATAGCACCAACTGAAATAATTCCTGCAACAAAATCATGTCCTACAAAGCGCATAGCAAAAGCTACTGGATCCTTAACATTCAGATTCGTGTAAGGTACCATTCCAGTTAACACTAGAGTAACTGCAATATAAAGAGCTGTTGCAATCACTAATGAACCAATAATCCCACGAGGAATATCGCGTTGTGGATTCTTCACTTCTTCGGCAGCTGTACTCACTGCATCAAAACCAAGAAAAGCAAAGAAAACAATCGCTGCCCCTGTCGTAATTCCTTTTACGCCAAACGGTGCAAATGGTGTCCAGTTATCTGGAGCCACATAGAAAATACCTACAAGTAAGAAAATAACAATTAAACTGAATTTTACAATAACCATAATGTTATTTAAACGTAAGGCTTTTTTAGCTCCTTGCATCACCACATAGGTGACAACTAATGTAATCAAAATAGCAATAATATCCACATATGTGCCATTTGCAACATTATACGATGCTTTTAATGCTAAAGGAAAATGAATGCCCATTCCTTCTAGAAATCCATGGACATAACCGGACCAACCGGATCCTACCGAAGCAATTGCCAATAAATACTCACAGATGACAAGCCATGCTGTCATCCAGCCAATAATCTCCCCAAAGATTGAATACGCATACGAATACGCCCCACCCGAAGTTGGGATTCGAGAAGCAAACTCCGCATAGCATAAAGCAGACAATGCACATGAAAAAGCTGCAATGACAAAGGAAATAATTAATGATGGACCAGCATTATTTGCTGCAGTTGTTCCTGTAATCACAAAAATTCCCGTTCCCACCATTGCCCCTAAACCAAGTAAAATTAAATCAACGGTCTTTAACTCTTTTCGTAATTTTGATGATTGATGATGTGAAGGATCAATTGTTTTTTTTCGCATGTAATTCTTCATTTTTAGTCCTACCTTACTCGTTAATAGTTAAACGTTTTTTACTTATGATTTTTTTATTTATAAATCGTTTATTAGTTTAACATAGATTAAAAAGAATGATGGAATTCTCTTAAAAGTCTCATTAAGATTTAAGATAACCAAGTAACATTCCACCAGCAATAACTAGCAAACAACCTGCTACTACATAACGAAATTCGCGCTTTGTTTTCTTTTCGCCCAACAACCAAATACTTCCTAATGTTGAGATGATAATTCCCGTTTGTGATAATGAAAAACTAACAGCTAGTCCGACATTCTTCATTGAAATTAACATAAATATATTTCCAATAGCCCATAAAAAGCCAGTAATTAAATTTCTAAGAGTGTATTTATTAAAGACATCTTGATGAATCGAAAATAAAATACTACCGATTAACATTCCAACTGATTGTGGTAAAATAACGGCCATTGCATCAACTCCAGCAGCATTAATGATAATTGTATATAAACCATAACCAACTGTGGAAATTGCAATTGCTCGATATCCCTTGCCTTTTTCGCCTTTGTTTGTATGTTCACTCTCTTCACTAACTGCTGTAAATCGTGCCCCAACAATTAAAATGAGTAGTGCTATCACACCTAGGGTAACATCACGACCAGATTTCCATTCATGAAAAAGTAAAGCTCCTGCTAATGTATTTACAATTAATTGGCTACCTGTAGAAATCGGTAAGGCTCCTGAAACACCCAGAGTCTTCATACTTTGAAATTGTTGTTGTTGCCCTAATACCCAAAATAAACCTGATAACAAACCAACAATGATTACTTTAACATCCATTGCGGGTTGATATATTCCATAAATTCCAATTGAGAAGATAAATGCACCAATTGTCATTCCTAAAGTTTGATTGTAGGCAGTTCCTCCAATCTTATTACTTACTAGACCGATACTTCCCCAAGCAATTGCCGGAATAATCGCGATTAAAATTTCCATTAGTATACCTCTCTCTTTTGAAATAAAATTCCTTCGTTCCTTATCCTACCAAAGAAAACGTTCGCAGTTCAAGGTGAAACGACTCTATCTATCAATATTCTCATAAACTAACTCTCTCATTGATTGCTTTTCGAGTAATTTATGATACATTTATTAATGAAGATTGAATAGAAATGGGGAAATTCAAATGAAGAAGTACTCAGTCATTGTAATTGGTGGCGGTACAAGTGGTATGATGGCAGCTATTGCAGCTGCAGAAAATGGCGCGGATGTACTTGTAATTGAAAAAAATAAAAAATTAGGTCGCAAGCTATTAGTTACTGGTGGCGGACGTTGTAATGTTACTAATAATCGTGATGCAGATGAAATCATTGCTCATATTCCTGGAAATGGACGTTTTTTATATAGCGCCTTTCATCAATTTGATAACTACGATATTATTAACTTTTTTGAATCTAATGGGGTTCGTTTGAAGGAAGAAGATCATGGACGGATGTTTCCTGTCACTGACAAATCTAAAACTATTTTAGAAGCGCTAATGGCAAAAATGGAACAATTAGGGGTAACGATTTTAACCGAGAATCCAGTTGTTACCGTCGTATATGAAGATCATGCTGTTAAAGGAGTACTTTTAGAAGATGGGACAGAAATTTTAGCTTCAGCAATTATTTTATCAACTGGTGGTCGAGCAATGCCTCGTACTGGTTCAACTGGAGATGGCTATAAATGGGCAAAGAAAGCTGGACATACGTTGAAGCCACTTTACCCAACAGAAGCACCGATTCTTTCTGATGAACCTTTTATTATTCATAAAACATTACAAGGTTTGTCTTTAAGAGACGTCGCCTTAAGTGTTTTAAATAAAAAAGAAAAACGTGTGATTACGCACCAAATGGATATGATTTTTACTCATTTTGGTGTTTCTGGTCCTGCAGCATTACGTTGTTCGATGTTTGTTCATCAAACAATGCAGCGAGACAAAACCGATCAAGTGACCATGACTTTAGATGTTTTACCAAATTTTTCTGTTGGACAGCTTACCCAACAATTCCAACAACTCATTAAGAAGGATGGCGATAAAAGTCTAAAGAATGCCTTGAAAGGTTTGGTTCCAGAACGTTATTTATTATTTGCTATTGAGCGTCTTAAATTAGATGAAGGACAACCTTTAAAACAATGTACTACTGAACAAATCGACGGATTAATTGCCTTCTTTAAAGATTTTCGATTTACTGCGAATGGGACACATCCGTTAGAAAAGGCTTTTGTAACGGGTGGCGGAATTCATACTAAAGAAATTAATCCTAAAACGATGGAAAGTAAATTAGCGAAGGGGCTATATTTTACTGGAGAGATTATGGATATCAATGGCTATACTGGTGGATATAATATTACAGCTGCCTTTGTAACTGGACGAATTGCAGGAATGCATGCTAGTCAGATATCTGAATAGAAAGAAAAAACTTCTCACTCCTAAATTAGGAGTGAGAAGTTTTTTAATTAATCATCATTTTTCTTTATATCCAGCAGCTTTTAAGATTTTTTCACTTTCTTTCATACTAATTTTCTTACTTTTGGCATCGGCATTGCCAGATGTTCCTGGAAGATCTCCTAATTTAGATAAATCAACTTTAGAATAATCAACAGCTACTGTTTCTGTAGCGTACGTATCACTATACTCAATTTTTTCTTCTAGTCCATCAATATTTTGGAATTTTTTTGACTGTTCATCTAAAATGGTTTTTGCTTGCTCTTTAGTTTCAATTCCAAGTGCTTTATACTCTATTTTACTCGTTGTTACTTGTTTTGTTACAGTATCTCCCTCATACGTGTATGTTAAGACCATCTCAATACCAGCTTGATTCATAGTAAAAGATTTTGTTTCCTCCTTAGCTCCACACGCTACCAGAAAGAACGCTACCAAAACTAGCATCATACCACTAACAATTTTTTTCATATCTTATTCTCCCCCCGAAAAATTATTTTATGAACTTAAATATAATTCATTAAAAATCCTTTGTCAACGGGAAAAATAAATAACGTTCTTTTATTATAAACTTGTTATTTTATAATAAAAATAGCGCCTCATATCTTTATTATACAACAAGAAATTTGCTTATTTAGATTTTTATAGCTTCTACAACTACTCTTATTTTTATAACTTAAATCTACATAGTTTATTCAAAAAAACTTAATCTGTAATATCAGCGAATTGTGCATGAGCCACCTGGCTTAATGCCCTTGGATCCAAAGCAATCTGCATACCACGTTTGCCTGCCGAAATAATCACTTCAGCTTGATCTTGCGCTTCGCTTGCAATGAAAGTAGGAAATTCTTTTTTCATTCCAATTGGCGAACATCCCCCACGAATATAACCCGTTGTTTTTTCTAAATCTTTCATAGGCAACATCTCGATTTTTTTATTGCCACTGACCTTTGCTAAGGCTTTTAAATTCAATTCATGAACACCGGATAAGCACGCTATCGTAATACCCGATTTATCGCCAACCGTCACCAAGGTTTTATAGAGATTTTCTCGCTTTATTCCAATCTTATCAGCCACTGAATTGGCATCCAAATGATCTTCACTCCATGGAAACTCATACACATGATAATCGATTTTAGCTTGATCCAAGATCCGGCAAGCATTAGTTTTATGAATTTTTTTTGCTTTCATTACTAAACAACCCTTCTGAAAAATAGCTTTTATTTGCTAATAGTTTAACATAAGTCTCGTTCTTTTGCGAAGTCTATTTCTCAGCAGAAGGGCTATGATTTGAATTTTAAATCCCTTGGGGCTACAATCAAGTTATACTGATAGTTGGAGGGATTTTTCATGACAAAGAAAAGAATTTCACGAGGCAAATTTGAAAAAATGCAACAGTTATCCAATCAAGATGGAGTCATTGCTGCTTTAGCAATTGATCAACGTGGTTCTATGAAAAAAATGATGGAAAGTGCAGTTGGTCCGGATACCTATAACATTGATATGGTTTATGAATTCAAAGGGTTAGTTTCACAAGAGTTGACTAAATACGTTAGTGCTATTCTATTAGATGAAGAGCTTGGATTTAAAGGAATTCAAGATAAAAATCCACAAGCTGGTTTAATTTTGTCCTATGAAAAAACTGGCTACGATGCCAATACTCCCGGTCGTTTACCTGAATTATTACCTGATATGTCCGCTCAACGTTTAATTGCCAAAGGGGCAGATGCGGCAAAGGTTTTAGTTTATTTTAATCCTGATGAAGCTGATGAGATTATACAAAAGAAACTGGGATTTTTAGAGCGTCTTGGTGATGAAGCTCGAGCTGCTGATATTCCTGTCTTTGTTGAACCCATTGTTTATGATGATAAAATCACTGATGATCACAGTCCTGAATTTGCTAAAATTAAACCTAAAAAAGTAATTGATACAATTAAAGAATTGACTAAAGACAAATACCATATTGATGTGTTAAAAGTTGAAGTGCCAGTACTCTTTAAATATGTGGAAGGTTACACTGAAAATGACGATTCTCATGTTTATACACAAGAAGAAGCTTTGAGTTATTTTAAAGAAGCCAGCGATGCTGCAACTCGTCCCTTCATCTATCTAAGTGCTGGCGTTCCAACTAAAACTTTCCAAGAAGAATTACGTTTTGCCAAACTTGCTGGTGCTACTTATAGCGGGATTCTTGGTGGACGTGCTACTTGGTTTGAAGGTGTGGCCGCCTATGCAGAAAATGGCAAAGAAGGCTTAGTAAAATGGCTTGATACAACTGGTAAAGCCAATGTTGAAACCTTGAATACAATTTTAAAAGATGGTGCTGTTCCTTGGTATGATGCTTATGGCGGTTTAGAGAATATTGAAGTCTTTGATTTAAATCTAGCTGATTAATAAACAGAAAAGTGAGTGGGACAAAACTAAAAATAGTTTTGTCCCACTCACTTTCTTTACATAAATGACAGTAAAAAAACACCTCATTTATTTACCAGTCAAATACTCTTCACCTAAATGAACTTGATTCCGTCCTGAATTCTTAGCTTGATACAAAGCTTTATCTGCATCTTCAATAATCTCTGAGTAGTCTTTTCCAGTTCCACTTTTTATAGAAACACCAATTGACGTTGTAATCTCAACAACATCATCCTCAGCAATAATAAATGAATACTCAGAAATAAGCTGACGCATAATTTCTGCTATGTCGCATGCTTCAACCAAGCCGACATTCTTAAGCAAAACAATAAATTCTTCTCCACCATAACGAAAACTCATATTTTTTTGTTCAAACGCAGATTTAATTATTTTAGAGAATTGTTTTAACACTTGATCTCCTGCTAAATGCCCATATTGATCATTGATTAACTTAAAATGATCAATATCTAACATTAAAATGCAATAATTTTTATTTTTAGAATCTAAGTTTTTCAGTGTTGTCACTAAGTAATTTCGATTGTATAAGCCTGTTAGAAAGTCTTTTTTCGTTTCTTCGATTAACTGTATATGACTCAAAAAATAAATTCGCTGTTGATTCACAAAATAATAACAAATGATGGAAGATAAATAACAAAACGTTTCAAATAAAAAAATATCTGGTGATTTCCAAGTATCTGGATAATAAAAACTTAGCATAAAGATGGAATAAACAATCATAATCAACAAATGCAGTGAAAATCGTTTAGGAGAGTTATTTTTCCATCCTTTTACTAAAAGCATAAACACAATTAAAACGGAATAATACAATATATTAAGCCATTCAAAAGTCCAGTTAGGAGTAGTCAATGCATCGAAAAGATACATAACTGAAAAACTAGTAAGTCCACTTAATGGGCCAGCAATGTAAAAACAAATAAAAATTGGAATAAAACTATAAGTTAAACTACTTTCCCCAATAACAATAGCTGTATACATTAATAGCTCTGCTACTAGCCCAAAAACGACCCCAAATAATACTCGCTTCCACCAAACTGAAGAAACGGACAACAAACTATTTCCATCAACTAAATAAAAAGTTAGCGAAAGCAAAAAGTAAATCACGCTAATATTTTCGATTGATCGAATAACCAACTCACCAATATTCATATTTACTCTCCCCCTATCGCTTAGATAACTTTTAAAAACTAAGCTCTATTTTTTACGTAAAATCCAGACCTTTAAATAACTACCTTCTGGAAATTGTGGGTTTAATTTAAAATCACTAGGCAATTGATAGCTCTCCAGCCATTCAAACTGACTATTTTGATTCACAAAAGCCTTTTTAATCATACCTTCAAATTTTTCCATTGTAACATTGGCAGCATTTGTTGAAGCAACAATCACGCCATTTGGATTAGTAATCGCAATAACTTCTTCTAATAGTTGACTATAATCTTTCGCCACACTAAATGTTTTTTTCTTTGAGCGAGCAAAACTTGGCGGATCAACTACAATCGTATCAAATGAAAGCTCTTTGCGGGCAGCGTATTTGAAATAATCGAAAACATCCATCACGATGATTTTCTGTGTTGCTGGATCAATACCATTTACAGAGAATTGTTCTTGAGTTTTAGGCAAGCTCCGATTGGCCAAATCAACGCTAGTCGTTTCAAGTGCGCCACCCATAGCAGCTGCTACTGAAAATGCGCCTGTATAGCTAAACGTATTCAGAATTGTTTTTCCAACTGAGTATTTTTCCCGAATTGCTTCGCGGACTTCACGTTGATCTAAGAAGATCCCTGTCATTAGACCATCATCTAAATAAGTTGCATACTGAATCCCATTCTCCACAACTATCAAAGGTTCTGGTGCTGTTTCCCCAAATATATGGCTATCATAAGTTGCCCCTTTTGTATCATAACGGAATTTTTGATAAATCCCTTTTCTAGATGGAACAGCTTTTTTGAAAGCTTCTAGGATCATTTTTTGATGTTGATAAATCCCAACACTATACCAAGAAAAAACGTAATAATCAGCATAATAATCAATTGTTAATCCGCCTAATCCGTCTCCTTCTCCATTAAAAAAGCGATAAGCTGTTGTCTCATCATCAGCCTTTAAGGCAGCTCGATTTGCTTCAGCTTCATGGAAAAGACCTTCATAAAATTTTTGATTAATGGGTTGATTTGGAAGTATAGATAGAACCCAACCGTCCCCTTTATTTTGTGTCGCTAAATAGCCATGAGCTACAAATTTTTGTTGTGAATCAATTAATTCAACAAGCGTTCCTTCAGCAACTTTAGGTTCTTTTACAAAATCTCCTTTTACTAATAATGGATAACCACTACGAATTCTACCTGTTGCTTGCTTTTTTAACATCATTTTTTCCATTTTATAAAAAACTCCTTTGATTGTCTATTAAGATGTAGGCTTTTGCTTTTTGATACTTTTTGTATTTCGTTGAACTAAGAATAGATTCATCACAATAAACAGCGGCGTAATCAGAAATACACTACTAAAACCAAAACTAGCGGATACCATTGAACCGACTAGTGGACCCATTACATTTCCCATTGCCTGAAAAGACTGATTATAACTAAAAACACGCCCTGCCACAACATGTGGGCTATTTTTGGTTAAAATTGCTTGAACTGCTGGAATCAACGCGGCATCGGAAATACCTAATAAAAAGCGTAAAACCGCCAGTTGCCAGACTTGTGTTACGAAAGCCATCGGAATCAAAATAATAATTGAAAAAACTAAACCAGCTTTTAAAACACGTTCACTCCCAATTCGATCTCCTAATGCCCCTAATCTTGGTGCTGCAATCAAGGTAGCTATTCCAGGTACCGAGGCGACAATCCCACTAATAAAAGCAATATTACCAGAATTTCCAGCTAATTGCTTCACATATAAACTAAGTATTGGGCTGATGGAATTGGAGGCGACTTGAATCATCATCGTGGTCACAAACATTCCAACAATCACGCGAGGGTTTTTAAGCTGATGCAAAACATCTTTCCCACTAAGTTCTTCACTTTTTAAAATCGGAACAAATTCTTCTTTTACAAAAAATAAACAGAGTAAGAAGACTAAGAATAATAACAGTCCGGTAATAAAGAAGGTGACTCGAAAACCAAAAAATCCAGCAATCGTACCACCTGCCAAGGGACCTAATAAGGTTCCTGTAACACTTCCTGTTGTTAACGTTCCAAGTGTGGCACCACTTTTTTCACGAGGAACTTGAGTCGCAATTAGTGCTGTTGCATTGGAAATAAAACCAGCAAAAACACCTTGCAGTAAGCGCAAAGCAATTAATTGATACACATTTTGCACAATACCCATTAATCCAAGTACAATTGCCATCCCTAATGCAGTTCGTAAAAGCATGAGCTTTCGTCCTTGTCGATCAGCTAATTTCCCCCAAAAAGGTGACACAATCGCTGTGACTAAAAAGGTTGAACTAAAAGTAATGCCGCTCCAAAGACTCAATTGCTTTTGTGTAAAATCGCCTAAGGTATTAATGTAAAGTGCCATAAATGGCATAACTAAACTAAATCCCATACCTGCTAAAAAACAGCCAAACCATAAAATCTTTAAATTCGTTTGCCAAATTGATTTATTCACGTGCTGTCCACCACTTTTCTGAATTCTTCATCTACTATTATAGCACAGCTTTTTTCAGCTAAAAGCTTAGTTTGCTTGACAGGCTATTTAAAATAGGAAAGCACTTACACTTCAACTAACTTTATTCGTCCTTTAGTTTACATTCATAGCTAGATAGTGTTCAGTAAAAAACCTGTTAAAATTTAGAATTTTTAACAGTCTAAATCATTTTGGTGGACTTATTTCCAAACTAGTTAAAGGATTTTGCGCCCCATTTCATATTCAACCAAGGACTTGCATTATTGGTTAAAAGCCAGTTCAATCTCAATTAGATCAACTTTCTACCTAATTTAGAGCAAATTAAAGCTATTCTTAAGGGACAAACATAGGCACTCATTTTCTTTTCTAATGAAATAGGGGCTTCTTTTATATCTTGGTACATTTTTTAGCTCTTCCTGTTCTTCTTTTCTTTCTTTAGTAAATTTGAATACTCACGCCATCTGAATCGCTTCCTTTTTACCTTTCTATTCTTACGATAAACTAAGCTATGATGACTAAATCCCCAACTCTATGTAGCATAACTATAACTATTTTCAGATTACTATCTCCTGATTAATCTCTATTAAAATAACCTATACTTCCCCCTCTTCCTTCTCAAGATTAATTTTTTGAATAAATAGGAATTATAAATAGAGACTACATTTTACCAAACTATATGCAGATAAAGTGAGTAGAACAAAACTAAATAAATCGTTTTGTCCCACTCACTTCAGATTCAATTAACTTAGCGCTATTTTTAACCTTGTGATGCCTTCTTGGATTTTATTATGAGATGCGCCAATATTCATTCGCAAATAATTAGTACCAGCTACACCATAGGTATCGCCCCGCATTAAAGCAACTTTTCCACGATTCACTAATTTTTTTTGTAATTGATCCATTGAAATCCCTAGATCCGCAACATGAATCCAAGCTAAATATGAAGCTTCTGGAATAGTAAATTTGATTCCAGCGATCTGATTTAATTCTTTTTCTAGATACAAAAACTCTTGATCCATATGTTGGCAAAGTTGATTGACCCACTGCTCTTCCCTATTGTAACATTCCATATGTGCCAATAATCCTAGATAAGATGCGGAAGATAAACCATTTTCTGCCTTTAATTTGCCTAAAAAAGCTTCACGTAATTGAAAATCTGGAATAACACAATATGAAAAAATTAAGCTAGGCGTATTAAAAGTTTTTGAAGAAGAAGAGACCAGCGCCAAGCGATTTCCTAGTAGCTTTTGAAACATCGTAATTGGTAAATGCCTTTGACCAGCTCGCAAAATATCCATATGAATCTCATCACTAATGACAAATAATTCATATTTATGACAAAGTGCCATTAACTTTTCCAACTCCCACTGTCGCCAAACGCGACCTGTTGGATTATGAGGACTACATAATAGAAATACTTTAGCCTGTGTCTGTTTTATTTGCTTCTCAACATCTTGGAAATCGATTTCAAAATACCCCGCTTCATTGGGAACTAAATCTGATCCAATCAATTGGCGCTGATTCGCTGTAACTGTCTGAATAAATGCATCATAACAAGGCATTAAAGTAAGAACTGTATCTTTTGGTTGACTCACTAATTCAAGAATTTTGGCAATACTGAATAAAACACTGGGACTGTAAACTAACCAATCTGGCTCAAGAGTTGCTGCAAATCGCTTTTCAAACCAATTCACCGTGCTATCCTTAAAATCAGCATGATTCCAACGGGTATAACCAAATACACCTTTTTTTACTGCATCTTCTAAGACCAACAACGTTCCATCAGGGACTTTAAAATCCGTATCTGAGATTGTGAACGGTAGTAAATTTTTTTCACCAAAACGGTCTTGAACATAGTCCCACTGAGTGGAATAGGTATTACTACGAGAAATAACTTGATTAAAATCAGCGTTAGTCAATCGCCAGACCTCCTTCTTGATCGATTGTTTGAATAAATTTCACCAATAATGCTACACAATTTTTAACATCCTCTAACTGAATAATCGATGCACCACTGTGACAATAACGAACGCCTAAGCTAATCACAATTGTTGGAATACTCCCGCCAGTCAACTGAACAGAACCAGCATCTGTTCCACCCCCTGATAATTGATCATATTGATAGGGAATCTGATGTATTTCAGCAACTTCAACCATTTTATCTACTAAATGTAGGTCTGCCAAGGCCGTTTTATCATAAAGTACAATCCCCGGACCTTTTCCTAATTCACGATTTCGGTAGCGATCTGCTTGAGGTGTATCTTTGGCCGTTGCAACATCTAACACAATCGCCACATCAGGCAATACTTTTTTTGCGGCAATTTTAGAACCTCTAGTTCCAACTTCCTCTTGCACCGAGCCAACGCCAACTACATTAAATTCTGTTAAAGAGAGCCGGCTCATTTCATTTAATACCTCAGCCATTATGCCACAGCCTACTCGGTCGTCCCATGCTTTGCCTAATAAATAATTCTCATCTGCCATCGCAATCGATTCCGTATAAGGAGTAATCATGTCCCCAGGCAATATTCCTAAATCGGATACTGCTTTTCGGCTACTGACACCAAGATCAATATACATGTCCGTTGGCGCGATGACTTTTTCAGGAGCGTGATTTTTAGATGGAGTCGTTCCAATCACACCACGATATTTTAGTTTATTCTTTCGAGCTGTCACCGTTACTAGTTGCCCTAATAAAACATGTCCCCACCAACCACCTAAAGGTTGAAAATAGATAAACCCCTCTTCCGTGATATGCTTGACTAAGAAGCCGACTTCATCTGTATGAGCCATTAACATGACTTTTTTAGTCTGAGGCAAATCCGTTGTAACATAGAAATTACCAAAGCCATCGACTTCTTGCTTTAAAGCGTCATTTTTATTAAAAAAATTAGCTAAAACATCTCGAACTTCTTGTTCTCTACCTGCCACACCATCTGCCATCGACAAGGCTTGATAAAACTCACGAGTTTTTCTTTTCATTTATAACTCAATCCATTCTCTTGTTGATTTTGTTAAACTTGTCGCTATTCCGTTTGGTTGAAGCCAGATATCATCTTCAATCCGTACGCCACCTTTTTCAGGTAAATAAATCCCCGGTTCAATTGTAAATACCATTTGAGGTTGCAACGGTAAGTTTGTTGTTTGATTAAGAGCTGGAAATTCATGGCAGCTTAAGCCAATTCCATGACCTGTCCCATGACCAAAGTAAGCACCATAACCTGCTTCATGGATAAACTCACGGCACACGGCATCCACTTCTTGACATGTTTTACCAATCTCAACGGCAGCCAACCCTTTTTCACCTGCAGCATTAACAATTTGATAGATCTGTTTCAGTTCAGAATCTACCGCTCCAAGGGCAATCGTACGAGTCATATCAGAGTAATAATTTTGATAAATGACCCCAAAATCTAACGTAATCAACTCGTTTTTTTGGATTACTTTTTCGCTCGCATGTCCATGTGGCAACGCCGAGCGCCAGCCAGAAGCAACAATCGTTTCAAATGCACTTCCAGTAGCTCCTAACTCCCTTAAATAAGAATCAATTTTTGCAGCTGTCGCTTGTTCGGTCATTCCTGGTTCGACTATCTTTAAAAAATAGGAAAAAACTTCATCTGTTAGTGCAGCAGCTTGTTGCATTATTTTTATCTCATTTGGTTCCTTAATCATTCGTAACGCTTCAACTAAATGTTCCGTTTCTTGAAGTCTGACGCCACCATTGAGCAATTGAAAATAATCTTTTGTAATCAGATACTCCGCTTCATAACCAACTTGTTTTAACTTTAATTGTTGAACCAACTCGACAGTCCTCTGATACATCTGACCTTTATGATCCACTACTTCAAAATCTGGTGCTTGCTCTTTTAATTGTTGAAAATAACGAAAATCAGTAATAATATACGCTTTAGTTTGGGTAATTAAAAACACTGCTGAACTCCCAGTAAAATTAGACAAATAAATTCGATTGGTCTTATCTGATACTAGAAAACCATCTAAGTCCTGTTCTTTCATCCTTTTCCGTAATTCCGTTAACCGTTTCATTTCCATAAAATTAACCAGCTTTCATTTAGTCTTCCTAAAAAATTAAAAATCTAAATCACCTAGTAATACTTCATCTTCTTTAGAAATCACAGATTTCTTAATTTCATTTTCTGCTTCACGTTTTAATTCTTGTTTTTCTAGAACTTTAAAGAATGGCAAATACAGACCAAATGATAACAGTATTTGAACGCCGTTGACTAAAATAGAGCGCCAATCAAATCCCACTAAAAAGCCTTCCATAAAAACAGGAACATAAGGCGGATCAAAGATGGGAGAATTTAGAAGACCTAATTTCATCATCACCATCGGAAATAGCCCTACTAGCGAACCACCAAAGATAAAGGGAATTAACAATATCGGATTTAAAATAATCGGAACTCCGAATAAAACTGGTTCGTTGATTCCAAATAATGATGGCAACAATCCTACTGCCCCGACTTTTTTATAACGTTGTGATCGACTAAATAACATTGCAATTACTAAACCAATCGTTACTCCAGATCCGGTAAAGTTTGCATAAGCAGATAAAGACCCGCCTGTTAAAACATGGGCTAATGGTTCACCAGCTGCTTTTGATGCGATGTTTTCTGATAAATACTGCACCGCAATTGGTGAAATAATCGGTGACAATACAGCTGAATGAATACCAAAGAACCAAAAAGTTAAACGTAACACTAATACTACATAAATCACCCATAATGAATCCATGCCACCAATTGCTGGTGCAAGAGCGCTCATAATAATCTGTGGAACTAAAATACCATTTGTTAAACTATCTGCTACTGCCCGAATCACAATAAAAATAATACCAATTGCAGCGGTTGGCGTAATCAATTCAAAGGAACTAGAAACAAAATCTGGAACTCCTTCTGGCATCTTAATCACCAACTTATGTCGTGTAAAGAAGCGGTAGATTTCCACCGCAATTAAAGCGACAAAGATAGCCGTAAACAGCCCTTTTGAATCTAAATACGTAGCAATTAAATTCCCACTATCATCAATATCCAATGCTAATAATAAAAAGGCAATCGTGGCTAACAACATAGAGCCAACAGTATACAACTTATAATGTTCACTTAAAAAATAAGAAATTCCTAAAACAGCATATAAACCGACTAATCCTAATGAAACCTTTGAGATTAAACTAAAAATATAACCATATTGCTCAAACCAATTCACAACTCCTTGATTAGGAATAAACTCTGGAATTGAGGGGAAAATGGCAGCGATTGAACCTAATAATAAGACTGGTGTTAATACAACCATCCCTTTTTTGATTGCTGTTAAATGAGGCTGGTTATCAACTTTATTGGCAATTGGAACTAATGTTTTCTGAATGACTGCTTCAAATTTTGCGAATAAACCTTCTGTTTGAGACATCCTTCTTCCTCCTTTTTAATTAGCCAGATTTTTACGATAGGCAATAATCGCCTGCTTCACAACTGTACCACCATCCATTGCGCCATAAATTTCAGATGTTAGCAATACAGCTGGTTTATCACGTTTTTTAGCTTCCTCTGCCACATAATCAAATTTATGACTTAATTGTGGACCAACTAAAATCACTTCATAATTGTCGATATTTTGTTCCAAACGATCGACACCAATCGCTTCCATTGGAAAATCTTCAATCGCTAATTTTTCAGAACCATTAATTACCTTTTTCATGGCTTCCATCATCATTGTTGTTGAAAAACCACCTGCACAAACTAAAAGAATTTTCATTTTTCATCGACTCCTCTGTTTTTATTTTTTTTGATAAATTTCTTCTAACATGCCAACCATTTCTTCAATTAAATCACGAGCTAACATGGATGACATCAAATGATCTTGCGCATGAACCATCAATAGGCTAACTTCGGTTTTATCCCCTTGGGTTTCTTTAGTAATTAAATGTGTTTGAACTTCGTGGGCGGCAAGACTTTTTTCCTTCGCCTCTTTTAGTTTCTCCTTAGCTCCTACAAAATCTTGTTTTCGTGCCAACCCTAATGCTGCAAAGGCTGCTCCACGACTGTCACCTGACGAGGCAATTATCTTAAATATTTCTAATTCTGCTGCTTCCATATTTACACTTCCCTAACGAATAGTTTGAATAACTTGTTTAAATTCTTGGTAATTTTGACTTCGTAAAACTCGTGCCAATAACTCATCATCTTCCATCATCTTCATCAATAACAAACTAATTTCTTTATGCACCCATAAATGACCTTTATTTAAATTAATTAAAAAAATCAATTGAACTTTTTTCTGCAAATAGAAGATTGGCTGCTCTAATAAAATCACACTAATGCATTCAATCTTTGCCCCCATCTCAATCCCATGAGGTCCAGCAACTCCATTTTGATAAATAGTATTCATTCGCTTTTCTCGTTCCATGACTTTAGCCGGATAGTGAGGTTCCCCATAGCCTAACTCAACTAATTCATTGGCACCTTCTTCAAGTAACGTTAAATAGTCACCATGATAATCTAAACGCTGAAAACAATCTTCTTTGAAATAATCTAAGATTGTATGAATAGCTGTTTTTGATTGCCTTTGCTGCAATTCTCCCGCTAAAAAGAGCGTATCTCTGATTTTATTTAATTCTTTTTCATTTAATAGATTAGATACTTCAATAACTGGTACTCGAAACAAGGGATCAACTAATGGCAATGTTGAAATAACAACATCAAAGTTTCCTTGTTTAATCTTGGCAATCTCATTAATAGAAAAAGTTTCAATCATTCCCGTTGAAAATAAACTCTCAAGCTTAATTTTTAATAAAAATGCTGCACCACCACCACTGGAACAGACCACTGCAATTTTATCGTATTGACTCAATATTCGATTTTTTTCTTTCTCTAGACTGGCTGCTAAATAAATAGCAACGTATCCAATCTCATCTTTTGATACAGTTAATGAATACTCCTTGCCAATTAATTGAATAAAAAATAATGCACTGTTAAAAACGTTAGCATATCGTGTATAAATATCTTCAATGATTGGATTGTCTAATTGCATGTTGTAATGTAAACGCATCAATAAAGGATACACATGCATCAATAAAGCTTGAATCAATTCTTCATCTTTGCTAAAAGTAGTCATAAAAGCTTGATCCACTTCTATTAAAGCGCTGACAATTTGTTGATATAATTTATCTTTTTCAACTTGATTGATACTATCCAAGGTTACTTTTCCAACTAAATGTTCAGTAAGATAAGCTATTTCAGTCTCTGGAAGCTCCACTTGGAATTCTTGTTTTAGATACGCACTAATATCTTGACTTAATTGCTGACACGGCTGAAAGGTAGAAGCATTTGCCAAGTCCTGATTTAACTCCATTGAACGAATGTAATTGTGCTGGGATACTCGGAATAGTAACATTCGCAAATGCTCAATAATATTTTGAAAGGCCTGATCACTGAGATATATCTTATAGAACCCAATTCGTTTCCAGAGATAGTCTGCTAGATTTGTCATATCCAGCGTTTCCATAAAGTTCTGATAATCTGACGTTTTCAATAATTGAATTTCCGATTGGTTAAAAACTTGTTGTAAAGCTTTTCTACGTACAGCCTCGTCTCCTACTAATCTCAGTCCATAGTGAGCTCGTCTTTCTAATGAAAGTCCCTGTTGAATCAAAAAAGTATCAATTTTTTTTAAATCCGTTTGAATAGTTGAAGGACTAACTTGTGAGTTTTCTGCCAGACTTCCAATCGTAATGTATCCATTAGCTTGAAATAATAGTAATAAACTATCATTGATTCGCTGCTGAATCGTATAATGCTCTGCGGAAACATACAAAGATGAATAGTAAGCTAAGAATTGATGTTGTTCCTTAATAACCAAGCGATATCCTACATTCCGAACACGTTCTACTTCAAATCCATGATTTCTCCCAATTGTATTTAGTGTTTTTATTTCATTTCTAACTGTTCGATCCGAGATTGTACACAGATTCATTAAGTCATGACTTGCAACGACTTGATCTGATTCAACTAAATAAATCAACATTGTATCCGCTCTCAATTATAAGTTCCTCCTTAGATACTCCAAGTTTACTGTTCTGTTTACACTTTTAAAATAGTAAATTTTTCAATAATTTTTGGCAAAAGCTACCACATACTTCAAATTAACCATAACTTACAAAAAAATACTATCAAATCTTAGGAATTAAACCTAGATTTGATAGTATTGATGTTGGATGTTACGTTTTTCTTTTATGCCTTTTTTGTTTAATCAAAAAGTAAATTTCATAACACAAAAAACCTACAACGCCACCAAGAGTATTAAATATGACATCATCAATATCTGCTACACCCGTTTGAAATAAAAATTGTAAGCTTTCAATTAACAGGGAAGCGAACATACCGATGACAACCGTTTTTATAAAGGGATGATGTTTCTCAGAGAGATAGGCTATACAAAAACCCATTGGAATAAACCAGAAAATATTGCCATATAAATTATAGTAGAAATCAAACTTTGATGTACCTTGAGTTAGTTTTAGCGTTTCTGTAAATGGCTCCCAATTGACTTCACTTAATGGTCGTAATTCAATATGAACATTCATAATGCTAGATTCACCACGAAAAACAGTTAATTGAAATAGTAAAATTAGATAGAAAACAAAAAAATGTACTAACAATTCTCTAGCTATAGAGAAGGATTTTCCATTGTTTGAAGGGGACTTTTTAACAACTTTTTGATAGCCTAAGTAGATTCCACGAATAACCAACCAAATAATAAAATATTGTAATGTTCGATCAAGGCTATAAAATATGAGCCGAATAAGCGGAAAATGATTGATTGTGTCCCCAAAAACCGAGTCAGTGTAATTGTATAAATTTTGTAAGAAAAACATTCTTTGGGAACCTCCTTTTTTTAGTCTTCTAATAGTATAACTGAAAGTTAAAAAAAAAGATGCAGTGGAAGTTTAAGATTTCTTTAAAATCAAAAAATGTCACCAAAATTGTATCCTCATTGACTTTTGAAAGAGTTACTTTTCTGGTATATATTTGACATAGTTCTGTTAAAACGGTAAAATATTAGATGCTATACTTGTTGATAGTTTAAAGAAGAGCACGTGACAAAGGGAATACGTGATACTTCTTTTTTTAATGGAAAACTATACAAACTTGTCTACTTTTTAAGGAGGACGCTAGAATTGAAAATTATCGAAAAAACAAAATCACTATTAAATACACGCTTGGGGTTCTTTACACTTGCTGTGATCCTATTTTGGGCTAAAACCTATTATAGCTATCAAACTGCATTCTCATTGGGGGTAACTGGACCACTACAACAATTTCTCTTGTTCATTAACCCTGTGGCTACAACGCTATTTATTTTCTCAATAGCCTTATTCTTCAAAAATCCTAAACGAGCTTACATCGCTCTATTCGTTTTATATTTACTGGCAACTGTACTTGTCTATGCCAATGTAATTTATTATCGTGAGTTTACAGATTTCTTAACAGTCAATACAATGTTAGGCGCTAAAAGCGTATCTGGTGGATTGAACACAAGCGCGTTTGCATTAACTTCATTTTCTGATATCTTCTATATCTTAGACTTTATTATTTTATTAGGTTTATTGTTAAGCAAGCAAGTCAAAATCGATCCAAGACCCTTTAAAAAACGTTATGCCTTTGCCATTATGGCTTTATCTGTAGCTATATTTGGTGCTAACTTAAGTCTTGCCGAAAGCAATCGCCCACAACTATTAACTAGAACATTTGACCGTAATTACATTGTGAAATACTTAGGTTTAAATGTTTTTACTGTTTATGATGGCGTAAAAACAGCTCAAGCCAACCAAGTTAAAGCAAATGCTGATAGCTCAGATATGGCGAATGTCATTTCTTATTTAGATAAACGTCGTACAGAACCAAATCCCATCACATTTGGTTCTGCTAAAGGAAAAAATGTTATTTATATTCATTTAGAAAGTTTCCAACAATTCTTAATCGATTACAAATTAAAAGATGCAAATGGTGTTGAACGTGAAGTAACACCTTTCTTAAATAGCTTATATCACGATCAAAGTACAACTTCTTATGAGAATTTCTTCCATCAAGTTGGACAAGGAAAAACAAGTGATGCTGAAACGCTTTTAGAAAATTCACTATTTGGTTTACCACAAGGTTCTGCCTTTACTCAAGCTGGTTCAACAAATATTTTCCAAGCTGCACCACAAATACTACGTGACAATGGCAACTATACAAGTGCTGTTTTCCATGGTAATGTTGGTTCTTTCTGGAATCGTGACAACACGTATAAATCATTTGGCTATAACTATTTCTTTGATGCAAGTTACTATGATGTATCAGACGGCAATACGTTAGAATATGGTCTAAAAGATAAATTGCTCTTCAATGAATCTGTTCAATATTTAGAAAAATTACCACAACCATTTTATGCAAAATTCTTAACGGTAACGAATCACTTCCCTTATCCATTGGATCAAGAGAATGTTGAATTTCCAAGAGCCACTACTGGAGATAGTACAATTGATGGCTATTTCGCCACTGCTCACTATTTAGATCAATCGGTTAAAGAATTCTTTGACTATTTAAAAGCTTCTGGATTGTATGATAACTCAATGATTGTTCTTTACGGCGATCACTATGGGATCTCTAATTCTAGAAATACAACATTAGCTCCATTACTTGGCAAAACAGCTGAAGAGTGGACAGAATATGACAATGCTCAATTACAACGCGTACCATTTATGTACCATATTCCTGGTCAAAAAAATGGAGGCATTAAATCAGAATACGGTGGTCAAGTTGATGTATTACCAACTCTGCTTAACCTATTAGGTGTTGATACATCAAATAAAGATGGCTTCATTCAATTTGGAACAGACTTAAATTCCAAACAACATGATCAAACCGTTGCTTTCCGAAATGGGAGCTTCGTAACACCTAAGTATACGGTTATGGGGACTGATATTTATGATACTCCAACTGGCAAGCTAATTGAAAAACCTTCTGAGGAAGTTTTACAGGAAGTTCAAACCCTACGTACTGGTGTTGAAAAACAATTAAATCTTTCTGATAGTATCATCAATAGTGATTTGCTACGTTTCTATACGCCTGCAAGTTTCACACCTGTTGATCCAAGTAAATTTAATTATAAAAACCAAGTGAAACAATTGGATGATGCTTCAAAAGAATTAGGCGATCAAAATACTAGCTTAATTACTAAAAAAGCTGGTACTTCTACTGTTGATTTATATAAAACAGATGCTCCAGAACTAATGACAGAAGCTGAAAAAGCAGCTAAAGCTGCAGCTGACTCAGCAGCTAGTTCTAGTAGTCCTGCTACAGAAGGTGCCGACAAACCAGTTACAACCAATGAAGCAAAATAAAGTTAACCAGAACAAAAAACAAGTTGATTATCTTTTATCAACTTGTTTTTTTATTTAGTATTTTTAAGATAAAAAATAAAGGCCTACTGCCTTTCCATAGCCACATAGCTAATTTTTTTAAATTCATAGCAGCAAACTTAAGCATCGTATGCACTGTAACTTTTTCCAAGCTTCTGTACTTGGTCCAGCGCATCCCATGCTTTTCTTTTACATCTGCAAATACTCGTTCAATGGTTTCTTTTCTCTTTTTATAAAGTTCTTTGTTAAACGCCGTATGGCGTAAATGCTCCAATTCATCCATCAGGTTTGACCAAACATGCCTCGTCACAAGTTTTTAATAATGGGCAGTTGATGCATTTTTTCGAATCAGATTTATATTCTCGATAGCCTTCACGATTAATTGTTGTAAATTTCAAAACACCGTTTGCTGGACATAAATAACAATCAAAATAAGTATCATAGACAAAATTATTTTTTCTGAAAAGTGTTTTATCGCCACGCGGTCGAGTATAAGGAAGGATTGCTTGGAGTTTCAAGTGTGTTAAAAAGTGGACAAATTTTGGTGTTTTATAACCTGCATCCGCAATCACGTTTTTTATTGAAGGAAACGTTCTTTTAGATTTTTTCACCAGTTGAAAAGCAACTTGGCTATCATGAATATTCCCTGGTGTGACAATGGTACTGATAATAAATCCATTATCATCACAAGTTGTATGTGTGGAATAAGCAAATTGTTTTTCTCGCTCTCCTTTAACGTAATAGCCACTTTCAGGATCTGATTTACTAATTTTTCGTTCTTTCAACTCACTTTCTGTGCCCCATGTAAAAGGATTTTTTCCTTCTTTTATTCGTTGTTCATTGATTTCATTTTCTAATTCATCTTGATAAGCTCTTGCCTCACTATAAGTCATTTCTTTATTAAATTTATGTTTATTTGCGTTGGCTTTAATATGAGTAGAATCCATATAAAGATTATCTTCTGTGACAAAGCCTGCCTTAACTGCTTGTTCTAAAACATAGGAAAAAATTTTTTCAAACAACGTGGTTTCTCTAAAACGTCGCACATAATTCTTTCCAAATGTTGAAAAATGCGGCACTTTATCATCGAACGAATAGCCTAAAAACCACCGATAAGCAACATTTGGCTCAATTCCCTTAATCGTTTGTCTCATGGATCGAATACCGAATAGGTATTGAATAAAAACTAATTTAATTAATACAACAGGATCAACACTTGGGCGACCTAAGGTCGAATACGTTGATTCAACAATAGGATAAATAAACTCAAAATTAATTGGATGATTAATTTTTCGTACTAAATGGTCTTGTGGCACAAGTTCATCAATTGTGAGCATGGAAAATTGATTTCTTCCGTTAACAGATTGTTTCGTCATCATAGCTATCACTCCTTGAATTCGTTTTCAATTCTATTATAAAAGAAAAAAACTGTAAACGTCATCCTTTTTGGGGACTTTGTCTACAGTCTGAAGCCAATCCTATTCGCTGTAGGGTTGGCTTTTGTGCTATTTATACTACCTTATCTTATCTCGCTCCTTAATAATATACTAAATTTCAATTAAATAACGAAAAAGTTCCTCGTTATCGAGCGACTTTACATAATGGCAATTATCTCAACCTCCACGACCCGTAAGGGACAGAGCTTGAAAGTTTGTGATGTTGAACTGGTATAAGTTCGGAATCTTGATTTAATAGGATTTAAAAAGGACGTTTCCTTGTGAAAATTAAAAGGAAAAAAACTTTTTAAATAATGTTTTTCGTTCTATTAATCATTGATTTCTGTTTTTTCTATGTCAGAAGCATTTTTTAATAAATTTTTAATCTCGACAATATAAGAATCACTCACATACTGGTTGATTTGAATCAAAATGTTCCGTTGGTAATTTGGCAACTGAACTGGATTAATGTAGTTAGTGTTTATTCCTGTGTAGTCAAAATAATCACTATTTTCAAATGATGCAATAGTTTCATCCATATCTTTTGAATTGTTAAAAATAATAAATTTACCTGTACGCATTTTATTAGGTGGGCTACCAAAAAAATCACTTATACCTATTTCTGCTTCTATATCAAATTCTATTATTTTTTTCGGATTTTTATAATATGATTTATAATTGTCGTCAATAATACTTGGGTAGGCTATTTTTAGAAGCTCTTTTTTTGACATTAACTCTATAATTCTCGTTAAGTATTCATCATTGCTCCAAGCCTTACTTTTTATATGTTCGTCATTAGTAATAGTTTCCTTTTTTGAATCTGATAGTTTAAAATTTATAGTGCAGGCAGTTAGTAGGACCAAAGTGAAAACTACCAATAAAATCTTTTTTATAGTTATTCATCTCCAATATTTTTTGTTTAAAAAGCCTTTGATAGAAAATGCTACAGTATTTATTTCTGATTTTAATTTTCAGAATTATCTTTCACAAAATTAGTAACTTCATCATTTAATTTTTCTTCTTGAACTACAGAAAGAACTATTTCACTTTCCGCTCCATTTACAGCACTAGGTAATGTAAACTCATTAAGTTCGTCATTTTTTTCAAAACGAGTCATATAATTCCCCATAAACTGATAAAAGTCCTGCGATACTCCTAACGATTCTTTCGGTAATTTCACTAAAAAAGCTGCCATTTCGGTTCCAGGTATTGAGTTTTGGACGCCATCAAAATTAACAACTACTTCTTCATCTAACTCTTTAGTTGTCATTTCTGGCTGCTTAGTATCCATCCCTAATTCTCTTTTTGATATTATTCCACCTGCTTCATAGATAATAATTTCAGTATCTTTAAAACTAGCATCTCCCTCTAGTACGTCATTGACGTATAAAGTTATCTTTGTATAAGGCTCTGATCCAGATTCTGTTGTATAAATAAATGGTTCGCTATTCACTACAACACCTGACACAGCTATTTCTGTAATTTCCAACACATCGCTGACTGTTTCTATATCTACATCTACAAAAGCTGAAGTGAAAAGTTGCTCTTTAGCGTTATATTCTGACCGTATTTTTTCTCCTTTAGTTTTTGATTCTGCTACAATTACGTCATACTTTGAGGTTTCAGATAATTTTTTACTCACTACAGACGAAGTGATTTCAGAATTATTTAACTCTGTATTAAACGATGTTTTTGTATCTTGAGAACATCCCGCTAGACTTAATAGCATGAATGTACTTAATAAAAAGAATTTTTCCATATTTTTAGTCACTTTCTTTTTTTAATATAAGTAGTTTATTCCTTTGAAATCATTGATAGTTGGTCCTGTTGGCATTCCGTTTGAGTTACTCGTTCTCATCACAGTTGAATCCCCTATAGTATTGTTGTGATTTAACCCAAATGCATGGCCAATTTCATGGGAAGCAGTTCTATTTTTAATAGTTACATTAGCACTAGCGTATGCTGTTGTCATAGTGATTTTTGCCCAATACCAACTAGTTTTACCGAATGGATTTACGACTGAGTTACCATTAAAACCTTGAGTATAGCCGTATACTCAAGATATAGGTCCTCCTCTATGAAAGTTCTATTGTAGAGTTGGATTGTGCAGAGGTACGTCTAAATGAAATAGCTGTATACGCTCCCGTCCCGTTACTGTTAACCCATTTACTCATAGCGCCGTTTATAACATTTTGATCGGCTGCTGTTGCATATCCTCCAGAATACCAATAGTATTTGGTACTGTTCCCATAGTTACCAACACCACTAGATAGCCTGTTTTTCCCCCAAGTTATATAAGTGGCGGCATTTACTTTTTCAGTAGCAATAAAAAATAAGGCTAAAAATAAACCTACTACAATAATTTTTTTTTCATGATAAACTTTCTCCTTTTCAACTTTTAATTAAAAACAACCAGTTATTATTTTAACAAAAAACAAAATATTTGTAAACGTTTTATTATATAATTTAATTCAGAATGATAGGTTTCGGTTCTTGAAAATAAATACGAAAACTAGCAATTTGGGTAGGGGGGCAGGGGAACAATGGAACCAAAAATTACGGTAGGATTGATTTTTAAAAAGTAAAAACGTTGATTTGAAAGGATTCTTTAAATTCCAACACTTTTTTTACCGTAAAACTTCCAAAACTATTGACCTGAAAATTACGGTACGTTTCAAAAACCGAACAATAGATCAAAATGCCGGTCGGTTTTTCTTAGTATATTTCACCTGAATTTGAGCTACTTAACATAAGACCGATTAAGCCAAGTACCATACACCGTAAGGGATAGCGCTATAAAGATTGTGAAATGAGAGTGGACTATCTGCTATAGTTTATAGAAATACTATCAACACGCAATGTTTAAAAAATCCATCCTTGTGAAATTTGATAGACGTATGCTCTAAATAAGCTATAATCATCAAATTTAAAAAGCGACTGTTAATTTCATTTTTTTTAATAAAAGTTCGGTTTTGTACCGTGATTCTTGGTTCCATCGTTCCCTTGACCCGAGGATTGCAAGGCTGAAAATTTTCACTTCGACAACTAAGAGAGAATATGAGTAGCCTGAGGATTTAAACATGAATGTGTACGCTTTTTAAGTTAAGTAGAATTGGAAATAAGGCGGGAGAATCAACACTTTTTTGTATTATCTAATTTATATAAAATGTTTAACGTGATTATTAAATAATATGTTAGTAGTATTTTGGAGGAATACTACTAACATATAGCTAGGGAAGCTCAACGAAACTTGAAAGATTCTTTTACAAGCAATTCTGGAAAAGATATTCAACAAAAGTTAATGGATAGAGCCGTGTTAATGGGAGATTCAAAAGCCGATATAAACAAGTTGAAAAAGTCTATGAAATCAGCAAATATCTAAAAAACTAGGAAAAGAAAGGCGGATTAAGCCTGTTCTTTTCCTAGTTTTTTTAATGCACGTTGCAAAGCTGATTTTTCTTTACCAGCGTAGCCTTTGGTTTCTAAAAATTCTGCTATTGTGATGTCGTATTGTGCCATTTGTTCGGCATACCATTCTTTATAAATTGACTCTTCTAATTTCGTGAGAGGAACAGAGGTATCCGTTGCCCAATCGGGCAAGGTTTCTTTCCGTTGACTAGAGGTTTTATCTGGATCAAATTTGTTCTCTTCCCACGTCCCTGTTTGTTCAGCCTGCCATGTGAATTTATAACCTAAAAGTTTGTTTCAACGAGTATTAACTTTTATTTTTATTAATTTTAACACTTTAAAATATTTAGGGAGTTCGTCTAGGATTGGTTTTAAGACTTTTTGATCCACACTACCCGATTTATAACTTGGAGGAATATCTAAAAGAAAATTAAATTCATTTAAGTTGAATTCACGAGTCCCCTTAGTGCGCCACTGTTTTAATAAACGGTACATAGATTTTGCATAAGTTGACCTAAGATGGGTAAATTCCTTCAGCTCCCATAAAGTGAAATTAGCTTCTAATTTATTTAGAACATATTCAAATTGTCTAGAAACCTCAATAATAACCTTCATATCGGAGTAATCTGACGTCCATTCAACTTTAAATTAGGAAAAAAGTGTCATAACTTCATACGAATTAGAAGTACGTTCTCTATATTTTAAATCGGATAATTTATCAACTAAACCAGCCATGGTCTTTTCGAAACGTTTATTATGGTCATTGCTATATTGTGCTAATTCTTGCTTGGAAAATATAATTTCTTTGCAACTTTGTTCCTTAGCTTTGGCTACAATTGAAAAAAAGAAATTCATTTCTTCATTATCTTTTATTAACTTGTTTTTTTATTTAGTTTAAGAATCTCTAAATTAAAAGATAAAAATACATTAACTGTTCACACTTTTTTCACAATCATTTACTATAATAAGTTATATAAAGTTACTATCTAACTATTTAGTGTTTTCATATAAAATTTAGATTTAAAGGAAAGGGGGCTTGAAAAATGACTATTTTCCAACGGGCGATGTTAAGTATCCGTCATAATCCATGGAAAAGTTCAATTGTTTTTCTATTTTATACGGTCTTCATTAGCAGTCTTTTCTTTTTCTTTTTAATTATGAATCAACTAAAGCAGTCACTAAGTGCTATTAATTCAGCTTTAGATACAACTAAAACTACTAATAGAACTGATTTTTTCCACTCGTTGGCTAAAACTATTACTGAAAAGTTGATTCCACTTACGCAACATATTTACCTAACACTTATTATCAGCACCCTTTTCTTTATGGGTTTATATATGCTCCTTTTCTTTTTACGTAAAAAAGAGTTTAGTAGTTTCCAGTTAATGGGAGAGAAAAAAAGTCGTATTTATTTCCAACTAGTTATAGAAAATCTTTTGCTAGTCAATGGATTTCTATTTATTCTCTTTTTAGGCAGTATCTTTTTCCGCGCTCCATTGGCTGCTCAGTTAAATCAGATTGAACAAGAATTACTTGATCAGAAAGTTCAAAATATCGTTATTAAGACACAGCCCATTACCGAGAAACAACAAACTCCCGATATGGCTGAAGGCTCTATCTATGAAAGTGGCGTATCTCATTTCAATATGGCTGTTGTAACCGAAACAAGTACTAGTTCTACCATTGAACCACAGTACTTTTCATTATTTGTTATTTTTATTAATTTCTTCACATTAATTTGTCTATCACCGGCAGCGATTTGGTTTCTTAATCGATCTGGTTCAAAGAATAATTACCACTTTGTTTAATTTAAATGGTTAGGATGTGTGAATAATGGCTAGTTCTCTTAATATACTAAAAAAAGAACAACTACTTGAAGATTTTCCATTTGGAGAAAAAAGTTTTTATACCATCTTTTTAGATGATGAAGAACATCAAGAAGTACAAGCAAAAAAAATATACAAATCTCTAATTTCATTATTTAATGAGTTTCATCAAGAACAACCTGGGTACATTCTACAAGATCCCCCTTTTATTAATTACCTGACGCTCTTACAAAATATGCTACTAGCAGTAACACTTGCACAACCAAAGCTACGCTCACCTGAGTTAGTCGTTCTGGATGCTTTAGAGGAAAGTCAATTTTCCCATAAACAGGCTGAAAAAAGAATTGCGGATTTCTCACCACAACAAATAAAAGAAATTCAATTAATTACTAATCTTTGCAGTCAAAAGCAGACAGTTATTATCGATGATTGGTTAAAAGATGAGAACGACATACAACAAAAAAATTGGATTTTAATTTTAAAAAGTCTAGTGAAACAAGAGCAGATTTCAGTAATTTTGGTCACTTCAAATCCAACAATTGCTGATATGGGGGAAATTCAATTTAACTCAGATAGCTTTATTTAACAAAAAATCAGAACGATTCATCTTACTGAATCGTTCTGATTTTTATTATTTTTTTGCTAAAGCTTCTTTTCCTTTTTCCAAATAGCTTAAATCTCCAATATCTACAATAGAGTAGCTACCATCTTTCACTTTCACTTTGGTTACACTGCAATTTTTAATTGATTCTCCTTGATATCCTCCTGGCACCAACAACTCTAAAATAGTTGGAATCTCACTACCATGAGCAACAATTAAAATATTCCCTCCACCTTTTTCAGTTCCTTTTTTGACAATTTGATCCATGGCTTTCTGTGATCTAATAACAATCTCTGCATAATTTTCTGCAGTTCCCGTTGGATCATTTTTAGCAATTAAATTGGCAATATCTTCATCACTTAACTTCTCCGTTAACGCACCATATTGTGACCAATCTTCATCAAAGGTTAAACCATTTTGCTGAAAAATCGGATCCCACATTGTTGCATTATCTCGTCCTTCATAGCCACCGTAATTCCACTCTCTTAATCCAGTCAATGTCTCTAATTCTAGATTTTTACGATTCCCTTGCTGCAGGACATAATGAGCAGTTGAAATAGCTCGTCCCAAATCACTAGAGTAAGCCAGTACAAAAGGAGTTGCTTCCAAACCGAATGCTAACTCTTCCGCACCTTGAACACCTTCTTCTGTCAAAGGTGTATCTGACCATCCCTGAACTTGTCCGGTTGTATTAAACATCGTTTTTCCATGCCTCACAAAATACAAAACAAGCTCCTTATCGTCTATTGCTAATTTACTACTTTCTAGTGCTTGATCATTAGTAGCAGACTCTCCATTACACGCTGCCAATAATACTACACAACCTAATAAAACAATCCATAATTTTTTCATTGTATTCTCCATGGTTTCATTTTATAACGTTTCCCCGTTACTAGCGATTACTTGTTGCATCCAAGTATAACTATCTTTCAAATAACGTTTGCCTGTACCTTTACCATAATCATCTTGATCTACATAAATGAATCCATAACGTTTGCTCATCTCCGATGATGAACAACTAATAATATCAATCGGTCCCCACGCACAATAACCACGTAAATCGACACCGTCTTGAATCGCTTCTTTCATTTGCTCAATGTGAGCCTTGTAATAATCGATTCGATAATCATCATGAATCTTGTCGTCTTCTTCTAAAACATCGTAACAGCCAATACCATTTTCAGTGATATAAATCGGACATTGATAACGATCGTAGAAGGAATTCAATAAAGTTCGTAAACCTAATGGATCAATTGTCCAGCCCCACGGATTGGCAGGCAACGCTTTGTTGCGGTAAGGCTCTGAGTGTTCAGCATCACAGATTTGTGTGTAGTAGTAAGAAAAGGACATATAGTCAGCTGTATGCTTCAGATCTGCTTCATCTTCTGGTCCAAAGTTTAGCTGAATCTTGTTTTCTTCAAAATATCTAAAGGCGTAACCAGGATAGTAACCCCGTAGCAATACATCCGCAAAGAAATACTGCATTTGATTAATTTTCAAAGTTGCAAGTACATCTTCCGGTTTGCATGTTGCTGCGTATTCTGGACCACCACACAGCATCATGCCAATCTCATAGTTTGAATCAACTTGATGAGCATAGTCTGTTGCTCGTCCACAAGCCACCATCATATTGTGAACTCCCTGATATTTTGCTTCAACCAAATTCTCAACTTTATCTTCCGCAATTCCTAAATGATTAAAGGATTCATGACCAATTAAGTTAATCTGATTAATAATAATCCAATACTTCACCTTGCCTTTGTAGCGATCAAATAAGACCTTACAATAATTAACAAAGAAGTCAATTACCTCTCTTGAATACCAACCTTGATAGTTTAAAGTTAAGTTCAAAGGAATCTCATAATGAGAAATTGTAATCATTGGTTCCATCCCATTGCTAATAATTTCATCAATCAGATCATCATAGAAGGCTAGACCTTTTTCATTTGGAACAAGGTCATCTCCATTTGGAAAAATTCGTGACCAATCGATAGATGTTCGGAAAAGCTTAAATCCTGTTCCACCTAATAACTTTAAATCTTCACGATAGGTTTCTTTAAAGTTAATCCCCCATCTTTTTGGAAAGACACCCGTACGATTGTTTAAAGCCTCTTCAATATAGCTTGTTGAAATTTCTGCATTAGAACGTTTCTCTAATGGCAAATCTGCTCGAAATTCATTAATATCTGCAACACTTGTGCCTTTCCCTTCAAATTCATAGGCACCTTCGGCTTGATTAGCAGCGATTGCTCCTCCCCATAGAAAATCCTTTGGAAAGCCTTTTGGAACTTGTCTCATTTTCTTCGCCTCTTTCTAGTTTATTTAATCTAATTTTTGTTATTTTTTTGCTTCTAATGAAGTCAATCTTGTATCTACTTTTTCAGCAATCTTGACTAAATGATTGGTAATGTTAATCTCGCTATAAATCGTCATTAGTGTATCTTGAGCATGGGTAAACAGTAAGGATGGTTTATGTTCTACTTCCTCTTCACGCATCTCATTTTGAATGGCCTCTGTTTGAATCTTATGGGCTTCTGTAATATTTTTCTTTGCTAATTTCATTTCAGCCTGTGCCGTTGCAAAATCATTTTTTTCAGTTGCAACTAAGGCATTTTTACAATTTACACGTGCATCTCCAGCAAATAAAATAATATTCATTGCTTGTTTTGTTGTTAGATCGTCCATTTTACGTGGTCCCTTCTGCTTTTAGATTTTCGGCCTTCGTTTCTTGATCGTCATAGGCTTTAAAGAACGGATACCAAATTGCAGCTGAAATCACAAAGATCAGCGCCATCAAGAGTAATCCAAAAATACTACCGGTTGTAAACCAAGTTACAAATGGGAATGGTACATACCACATCTCAAATTGAACCTTAGGAATGGGTGCAAAATGAATCACTTTCGTAAATAAATAAATCACTGTTGGTAAAATAATTCCTTGCAGCCACATTGGAATCATCAACAAGGGGTTCCAAGCTACAACACCGAAGATAACGGGTTCATTAATATTAAAAATAGATGGTGCTAAACAGGCTTTCCCTAATGCGCTAATCTTTTTAGACCGTGCTCGCATCATCATAAAGACAAGTGGCATCGTGCATCCAATTCCACCAATCCATAAGTAAGCGGAATATAACGTACTACTTGTGACTAAATTCAATGTTTCTGCAGTTGCTTGACCATTTTGAACTAATGTCAAATTTTCAGCAATTGCTTTTAACAATACGGGTTGAACAACTGGTGTTAAGACCCATGTCGAAATTCCCATTGAATACAAAAAGCAAATCAAAAACATCATTCCGATAAAACCTAATGGCGACTCCATAAAGCTTGATAAAGGCATAAATACGCTCAGCACCATGTTATATAAATCAACATTTAACATCAAAACAACGACCCAACCAAAGACAATAACAATCCCAATTGGCAGCATTGAATCAAACCAGGCTCTCACAAAATCAGGAATCACAGAGTCCTCTTTAAAGAACGAGAATTTCCCAACCATCACTAACACAAATCCTGCAATTAAGCCAGCGACAATCGCAACAAACATTCCACCTGCCCCTAAAGCTTCATGACCAAAACCAACCACGCCATCCTTTTCAATTTGTGGAGAAATAATCATGAGAAATAATATCAAACCACTCATTCCCGCAACAATTCGTTGCTTTCTAAGACGCTTCTTTTCCATTAAATTAAAAGGAATCAAAAATGCTACAAAGAGAGAAATCTTCCCCATCGTCCAACCAAATGGAATCCAAAAACTTGGTAGCATCGGAAAATATTCATTTAATATCGCTAACATTGAAAAAATAGAGCCTAAAAAAACAAATGGTAACGTTTGCATAATTGAATCTTTAATACTGACAATCCAAGGATTATTATTCACTTTATTCATTTTTGGTGAAAAGCTATTTTCCAACCAATTAATTAATCCATTCATCTCATTATCCCCTCCTTTATTATCCTTCTTCTTGTAAAGCACTTTGCAAATGTTCAATGGCTGCATTACCATCTAGCGTTGCATAATACTCTTTTTTCATCAGTATTACTTTGATTGGAAATTCATGAATCAGATCATCAATTTCATCTAAAATATAAGCCAAATGAGGTCCTACCATTAAAGCATCAATCTCCTCAATATAGTTCTCAATTTCTGATTCACTTCTAGCAGAAATCTTCATATCTAATTGCTTTTCTTTAGCAGCCTTCCGCATATTAGCTGCCATAAATCCGCTACTTGCCCCTGATCCACAAACTAATAAAACATTTAATTCACTCATTTTTTCTTCCTCCCGACTAAGTTTTCTTACACTCCTATCATCTATAATTTTCACTTATTTATCAAATATCCTTTTTTCCTACTACGTCTAATTTGGCGGAAAAAAATGTATTTGATTTGCTACTAAGAAGATTGAGATAATAGAATGAATAAGAAATGAGAGGAGATTTTTACTGTGTCCTTAAATAAAAAAGAAACAGCGCTGATAAAAATGCTGACGCAGCAACAAACTTGGCTATCAGCAACCTATTTATCGGAAGCTTTATCTACCTCAACACGAACTATTCGGAATTATGTCTACCGGATTAATCAAAAAGCTGGACTTGAATTGATTGTATCTTCTAGACAAGGCTATCAAATCGATTGCACTTTTGGTGTTGAAGAGTTACTCTCTCAAAATAAACGAGACGTATATACACCTAAAGATCGACTGAATTATTTAATGAATTTATTGATTCAACATCGAAATGTAGACTATTTTGATGTAGCTGAAACGCTATTTGTTAGTGTTCCAACTATTGAAAAAGATACTCTACGTTTACGTAAAAAATTATGTGGTTTTAATTTAACCTTAGTAAAGCATGGGCAATTCCTCAGTATGGAAGGTGAAGAAGTTAATTTTCGTCGTCTAGCTAGTACAATGTTGCAAGATGAGGCCTTGCAAAGTTTTCAATCCTTAGATTACATTCAATCTATTTTTCCAGATATCTCAATTCAGTATGTACAAAAAATTGTAATGACCTGCTTAAATCAACAACATTTATATGTAAATGGATATGCAATGAATAGTTTGCTGTTACATATCGCTATTGCCATTAATCGACTACTTCATAACCAGCGATCTGAAATGGTGCCTACACCTCTTCTCTTTTCAGATGATCAAATGGAGCATTTATTAGCTAAGCAAATTGCGCTAGAACTTAATCAGTCCTTTCAAGTAGAGATGGATCAATATGAAGTTTATAATTTAACCTTGCTTTTAATGACAAAAATCTCTCCATCAAATGATGCCTTTTTAAAAAATTATATGGATACTTCGATTTACACCTTTGTAGAAGAAACGATGCAATTAGTTTCAGAAAAATACTTTATTGCTACTGTTTCAGCAGATCTCATTTTAAACTTAGCATTACATGTCTCAAATTTAATTACTCGAGCCAAAAACGGAAAACAAGTTCGCAACCCTTTGGCAGAGGAAATTAAACAATCCTATGCCTTTATTTATGAAGTTGCTGTTTTTATTGCCAAACAAATCCAAAAAAATATCCAAATGCCGATTACTGATGATGAGATTACCTTTATTGCCTTGCATATTGGGTCCTATTTTGAGGAAAAATTTGAAACTGAAAATAAACTGAGCTGCATGATTTACACTCCTGAATATTACGACCTTCATCAACGATTAATCTATAAAGTGGGCGATACATTTAAATCAAGTTTAACTATTCTTGGAAGTGTTCATTTGCTAAATAATGAGGATATTGCTGAATTAAAGCGAGCTGACTTAGTCTTAACTACAATTGATTTGCCTGACTGGCCTAATGGGATTCACATCTCACCTTTTCTTTCACAAAAAGATATAGATAAAATTCAAAAACAGATACACTATGTACAAAATCAACAGTTGCAAACAGAGCTTAAGGAAGGGCTTACAAAGTATTTAACTCCTGAACGCTTTGAGCGCAATATTTATTTGGACACACCAGAGGAATACATTGAACATCTTGGTGGACAACTAGTTCACGCTCACTACATCGATCGTTCATTTATTGAATTGATTAAAGAACGGGAAAAAATGTCAGCGACTTCATTTAATAATTCCGTGGCTTTGCCTCATGCAATTGAAATGAGCGCCAAGAAAACTGGCGTTTCAATTATTATTAATAAACATCCAATAAAATGGGATACTCACTACGTTCAAGTGATTATTATGATTGTCATGAACCAAAGTGATACTAAAAAATTCAGACAACTTTTTGATTTTATGATTGATACTTTTTCTAATCAAGAGCGACTAAAACATTTGTTAGATGCCGAAAATTATGAGCAATTTATTGAGAAATTATTTACGTTATGACTAAATTAAAAAAAGACTGAGAAAAAGCAATATTTAAATGAATAAAGAGGGCGAAACAAACTAAAACATAGTTTGTCTCACCCTCTTTAATTCATTTATTCTTAGACAGAAGTTTCTTCTGCCACCGTTTCTTGTGGGAAGGATAATCTAAAAGTTGTTCCTTCATTTGGTACACTTTCTACTGTGATTTTAGCATTATGCATATTTATTAGCTGCTGGACAATCGCTAAACCTAAACCAGATTCCCCAAATTTAGTATTTTTTCTAGAAACATCTGCTTTGTAGTAGCGTTCCCAAATATTAGCAACCTCTTCAGCGGTCATTCCAATTCCAGTATCTTGAATTTCAATCACTGTTTCATTTAATCCAGCAAAACCAGTTACTGTAATGTGACCATTTGAAGTAAATTGAATAGCATTTTGAATGATATTCACAATGATTTGCACAAATCGATCGTAGTCTGCAAAAATAGTTAGATCTGGTGAACAGTCTAATTCTAACGTATTTCCAGCCTCACTAGCTTTTACATTTAGCTGTTGAACAATTCCCTCTAAGGCCTCAAATGCATTAAAGGTATACTTAGATAATGTAATCTGATTAGAACGAATTTTTTCATAATCTAGATTTTCATTCACTAAACGAATTAAGCGACGGGTTTCATTTTGCATCAACGTAATGCTACGTTTCTTTTGCTCTTCTGGAAAGACATCATATTCCAGACCTTCTAGAAGCCCATTAATGGTTGTTAGAGGCGTTCTCATTTCATGAGCTGCATCAGCCATGAATTGTCTTCGGCGATTCTCTTGACGCTCAATTTCTTCATTTGAGTCCTTCAAAGAGCTGGCCATGCTATTAAAGTCTTCCGCTAAATCATCAAACTCATCTCTAGCCTTACTTTCTAAATGCACATCGAAATCACCTTTAGAAATACGATGAGTTGCATTCCGAATGCGATTAATTCGTTTTACTTGATACTGCGCTAAGACAAAACTCAATATTAATGCACATATTGTTGAAATAATCAGCGCAAAATAAAGATTTTTCTTCAATTCAGAAATACTTCCTTTAATGTTACTAACGGGAGCATCAACATAAACTACACCAGCAAATTGCTGCGTATCTGAATAGACGAATGGTACTAATACCCATAGCTGTTGCTTTTTATTTCCTAACAAATCAATAGCTGAATCACCTTTTGAACTAACTTCATTTCCAGATTCCAGTGCTTTAAAATCTGCTTCTGAGATATTTAAGTACTTGCCTTTGTCTCGTAAAGGAGAAATAATCTGCTTTTTATCATTAGTTACAAAAATACGAATGTCTTGATTACGCAGTAGAGCCTCTGCCCACTGAGAATTCTCTAATAGACCATTGGGATTTTCAATAATTGTATTGGCATAACTACTTAGCTGGCGCTCCAAGTTCTCTTGCACTGTATCTGATGTAAATTTAACAAATGAAAAACCTAGAATAATTAAAACCGTCATAATAACTGCAAAAAAGGCCAACATTTGTTGATAAAGATACTTCATAGTTATTCAACTCCGCTGTCATCAAACTTATAACCGACTCCCCAGACAGTTTGAATTACCTGTGGACCCGTTTTTTCAATTTTTTGACGTAATTTTTTTATATGTGCATCGACGGTTCGCTCATCCCCATAATATTGATAATCCCAAACAAGTGTTAATAACTGTTCTCTTGAGAAAACCTGTTTAGGACTTCTAGCTAATGTGTAAAGCAACTCAAATTCTTTTGGTGTTAATCCTTCAATTGGTTTTTTGAATAAAAAGGCTTCTCTTGTTTTTGTGTTAATCTTTAAATGATCCGTCTCCACTTCAAAATCTTCATCTTTAGTGTGCTTTGTTCCATCTGAGCTTTCTTGTATGCTTAAATCCGCTCTACGATGTAATGCTTTAAGACGAGCAATTAATGTTAATGGACTAAAAGGTTTCGTTACATAGTCATCTGCGCCCATTTCTAGACCAATTACTTGATCACTCTCTGAATCTTTAGCTGTTAACATAATAATCGGAATACTTTCAGATACTTTTCTAATTTCACGACAAATCTGAATTCCGTCCATTGTCGGTAAGTTTAAATCTAACGTAACAATATCCCATGCATCAGGTTTCTCTAAAAAAGCATCTAATCCTTCTTTTCCATCTTGCTTAAAGGTTGCATCCCAATTTTCTTTTAAAAAAAACATTTCCATCATTTCACAGACAGATTGGTTGTCTTCAATCATTAATATTTTCATCTAGATCCCTCGTTTCTGTTCAATTCTGATAGTCTCTCTTCATTATACTATTTTTAACTGCTGAAACAAAGTAACTTACTAAAGAATCAAATTTTCTTCACAAAGTATTCATACTTAGAATAAAGAAAAAAGCCCTCATATTTCTATGAGAGCTTTAAGCATAATCTATCTTAATCTAAAATTGTTACATTAACGGTACGAACGCCCCATTGATAGCAAGCAGCTACTGTTGAAAAATGTACATCAATCTTATTTCCAACAATTGCCCCGCCTGTATCGCCAGCAATTGCTTCTCCATAACCTTCTACCATAACACGGCTACCTAATGGAATAACGCTTGGATCAACTGCAATCACATTTGGTGTTTGTCTTAGATCAATTCCAGTTGCGGTATACGGTGTTAATCCTGCTTCACTAAAACTATACGCTGTAGAAGTAACGGTTACTGTCCGTCCAGTTGTTGGTGCTGCTTCAGCAACGACTGGTACTGGTGTTTCGGCTACAGGTGTTGCTTCAGCTGTTTCGATTGTTGCTTCAGCCACAGGTTCGATTGTTGGATTAACTTCCGTCACAACAGGTGCTGGTGTTTCTACAACAGGTGCTTTCCATGTTAATTTTGTTGTTTCGATTTTAGTAGGGTCTTTTTCAGTTTGTATTTTAAGCTTTTGTCCCACTTGAATAATTGAATCAGCTGTTAAACCTTCATTCCATTTAGCTAAATCATCCATTGAAACTTCAAAAGCTTTTGCAATATTTTCACTAGTATCACCAGCTTCTACAGTATAACTTGCAACAGTTGGTGTTTTCTCAATTTTTGTAACCTTTGTCATAGCTGCTTCTTTTTCAGTTAAGTTCTTATCAGCTAGTAGGTTTTTTATTAAATCTGGCGATTGACTAGAATCATTTAAATCCGCCAACACTGCTTGATTTGATTGGATAGTTACGTTTTGAGTTGATACTATCTTGTCTGAACTATCATCTAAAGTTGCAGCTAGTACAGAAGAGATCCCCACTGTCCCTGCAAATAAAGTTGACATAATAGCCATCGACATGATTGTTTTCTTCATACGTTTATTTCCTCCTATTCATTACGAGGAAAATCTTACCATGCCACTAATCCCTCTAGGTTACTGAATCATTAAGCATTCATTACTCGGTTCCAAATCACTTAAGGATTACCGTTATAATTGTAAATTTTCTGACAATTCTTTTTTTTTTAAAATAATACTAAATTTCATTTTATTTCTCATTTTTCCTTATAAACCCTAATTTACTCACTTTTAATTCTAAACTTTCAACAAATTTTTTTCTCATCTTTTTTTTTAAAATTTACAGCATTTACGTAAGATTGCTTATTTTAATATTACAAATCAACAAAATAAATGGTTAAATTCGCTACTATTTTATTTATAAAAAAAAGAAAGCATGCTTTTAGACTACATTGTTACAGTTAAATAACAACTAAGTCAGGTCATTTAGAAAAAATTGCTACTCATCTTCAATAGATATCGTCTCTTCTGTTCGTTTATTTTGCAGAAATTGAACTTCTTCAACCCGCATTTCAACAACGAAAACAGTCTCCTTCTCACGATTAATAAAGCTATGAGATTGCATCTTTCCATTGAGACCAATCAAATCTCCTTTCTCACAATACAAATCAATTAGCTTCGCAACTTTACCCCAAGCAACTATTGGAATAAAATCAGTTTGTCCTGAATCTGTTTTAAATAATCTCTGGACAGCAAGTGTATTATTCAGTACGACTTTATTCTCACCTACATTCTGAATTTGTACCTCCCGAACTAAACGCCCCACCAATGTTACCTGATTCATGTTCTTCACTCCCTTCTGCTAGTACTATATGCAAAAAAAGTCAAAAAATTTTTTAAAACTAAAAAAAGTCTTAATTCAATTTTTTGAATTAAGACTTTTGCTAGTTATTTAACAACTTTTCCCTTAGTGAAGTAACTAAAAATATGTTTCCAAGTTGCTGAATCGAAAATAGAAAATGGATTTCCATCTCCTAGTACTCCAAAACCAATCATGGATCCAATCAAGAATGCCAAGATAATTGTGCAAATTACAATCAACACCTTATAGGCAGTTGGTAGACTGGTTAATTTTATTTTTTTCTGCCTCATTTTCCACCTCATTCGTTAACACAGCATTATTCTTTTAAATAAGAATACAGGTCATTTATCAGGGGATAAAAGAATTAACGACGCTTTTTATTGATATTTTCTAATAAAATCCCTGTTCCTAGAGCAACAGCATCTAGTGGACGTTCAGCTACAAATACAGGTACTTTTAGTTCTTCTGCAAATAGTTGATCAATCCCATCTAGTAACGCACCGCCACCAGTTAAGATGATTCCACGATCTATGATATCCGCTGATAATTCAGGCGGTGTTTGTTCTAATACGTCTTTTGCTTGTTGAACAATCAACATCATTGATTCATTTAATGCTTCTTGAACTTCATCTGATGTAATTGTAATTGTTCTAGGTAAACCACTAACCATATCGCGACCACGAACATCCATTGAATCTGTACGATTCTTAGGAAAAACAGTTCCAATCTCCATCTTAATTGATTCAGCAGTACGTTCACCAATTAATAATTTATATTTTTTCTTCACATATTGTGTAATTTCACTGTCTAGCTTATCACCAGCTAATTTTAATGAACGACTCGTAACAATATCTCCCATTGATAAAACTGCGATATCACTAGTTCCTCCACCTATGTCAATAACCATATTTCCGCTTGGTTGGAAAATATCCATTCCAGCACCAATTGCAGCAACTTTAGGCTCTTCTTCAAGATAAACATTTTTCCCACCACTTTTTTCAGCAGCTTGAATAATGGCTTTTTGCTCAATAGATGTGATATTTGTAGGGCAGCAAATTAAGATGTTTGGCTTTGATAAGAAACCTTTTACGTTTAATTTATCTATGAAATATGAAAGCATTGCCTCTGTAATATCAAAATCAGCAATAACGCCATCTTCTAAGGGACGAATTGCACGTATATTTCCTGGAGTCCGTCCTACCATACGATAAGCTTCCTCACCAACTGCTAAAACTTGTCCATTTGTTGTATCAATAGCTACTACAGCCGGTTCATTTAGAACAATTCCTTTACCTTTTACATGAATCAATACATTTGCTGTACCTAAATCGATACCTATATCTTTCGCCATTATTATTGTTCTCCTCTCAAAGCTCTTCGTTCAAATTTAGGCTATAATAAAATCTAGCCATCTAATATTTTATTATAGCATAATTCCTACTATTCGGAAACTAGCATTTTCTTAAAAATTTGATAATATCGTTCGAACATGATAATGTCTTAATGTAATCGAAGCACAAAATGTCCCTTCGTGATAAAATCAAACCATGAAAAGGATAATACTAACAATGAATGAAGATAAGAAATATAACGTAATAAAAGCTGTCACAGAAAAAAGAAAAGATAAGAAGAGAGCTTGTGTTGAACTAGATCTCTCGATCAGACAAGTCAATCGATTAATCCAAAAATATCAAGAAGGAGGAAAGGCTGTTTTTTCACACGGCAATAGAGGAAAAAAACAGATGCATGCCGTACCGGAGGATGTAAAAAAACAAATCATTGGGCTTTATCAACAGTTTAATATAAAACCGAATGTGAAGCACTTTACTGAAATATTAAAGGAGGATTATGCGATCTGTTACACCGATACAACGATTCGAAATATTTTATACCTAGCGAATATTATCTCACCTAAAACACAAAGAAAGACACGAAAAAAAATAAAAGCTCGAATCAAAGCACAATCAATGAAAGCAAAGACAAAGCTTGATAATCCACTGCTTCCAAGAGCCGAAGATCAACTGGCTTCACCCGAAAAAATCCATCCTAGCCGCTCTAGGAAAAAATACCAAGGAGAGCTGATTCAAATGGATGCCAGTTCATACAATTGGTTCGGGAACGACGTCACCCATCTTCACTTAGCGATTGATGACGCTTCTGGGGATATCGTTGGTGGGTATTTCGACACGCAAGAAACGCTCAATGGCTATTATCATGTGCTCCATCAGATCCTCCGTAACCGAGGGATTCCTTTAGCTTTTTTAACCGATAAACGAACCGTTTTTGACTATCAATCCAAAACCAAGAAAGTCGTTGAGGAAGATACCTTCACGCAATTTGGTTTTGCCTGCCATCAACTCGGTATTGACATTCGTACCTCCTCTATTCCACAAGCGAAAGGCCGTGTAGAACGATTAAACGGCACGGTTCAATCACGACTTCCTGTAGATTTAGAATTAGCAGGGATCCAATCTATTGTGGAAGCCAATCATTTTTTAACAAAATGGATTCAATCATTTAACAGGAAGTTTGGTAATAAGACGAAGGAATCAATCTATGAGAAGGCACCTACGAAATCAGAGATGAATTTATTATTAGCACGAGTCGCAAATAGAAAAATCGATAGTGGGCATCACATTCGGTATCAAAATAACTACTATTTACCGACGGAGGGTAGCGAAGATCAGTACTTTACACGCGGATCAAAAGCCCTCGTTATCGAATCCTTTAACGGCGAAATCTATGTAAATATCGCTGAAAAAATATACACAACAAGGAGACTGAAAGAACATGACGACTATTCAACAGAGTTTGACCCGATTCCAGAGCAAAAAAAAGAAAGACGCCAGTATATTCCCCCACAATCTCACCCGTGGAAACTAGAGTCTTTCAAAAGATATCTTCGCAGCATCGGAAAAACACTCGAAGAATACGAAGCTGAACGAGCAGCTTAACACTCATTTTACCAAATACGGTCACATTAATGCAAGTTTTTACGAAGGAAAAGCTTGCATTAATGTGAGCTTAAGGTTTAGGACATTTTACCTTTCGCTTGACACTAGCATTTTCTTAAAAATTTGATAAAAAACCGCTATCTTTATCGTTTTTTACAACTTTCCATATTATTATAACGATTGTTTCATAAATTCATCTTAAAACTGGAATTCAATTTCACTATCAAAAATTTAGTTTGGAAAAGGCTTCCTTTAGGTACGTTTCTAAAATTTAAAAAATATGCATCTTAAAATGGCGAATATTCATTGTAGAAATTGCTTTCTACATAATTTTTCCAAGAACTTATCCTCTAACAAATAAGAATGAATCTCATGAATTGGAATTCCTCCAACATCAAAATAAAGTTCAGCAAAGATTTGATGTTGGAGAGCTTGACTATTTTCTATTTCTAATTGATAATCTGCTTTTATTTGATTGAATATAATTTACTTATGTTGACTGTTCAACTTGTTGATTGTGAATGTCATTTTTCAACATTACATATGTAATAAATAGTTTTATAAAAAAGACCCTAAAAATTAGATTTGACTAAAATTCAGGGTCGATACCATTTAATTAATTAAATAAGCTTGCTAATTCAGCATCCGCTAAAACATGTGTGTCTTCTTCGTTAACACGTTCAACATCAGCACCTAATGCTTGTAATTTTTTGTGGAATTCAAAATAACCACGATCTAGATATTCTAAATGAGTTACACGTGTATAACCTTCTGCACATAAACCACTTAAAATTAAGGCTGCTGCTGCTCTAAGATCCGTAGCAGCTACTTCAGCACCTTGTAAGTTTGTAGGACCATAAATAACTAAAGAGGAACCTTCTACTTTAAAGTTCGCATTCATGCGTCGTAATTCTTCCATATGCATGTAACGATTTTCAAAAACCGTTTCAGTCATTGTACTTGTACCTTCTGCTAATAATTGAATAGCAGTCATTTGTGCTTGCATATCTGTTGGGAAACCAGGATGAGGCATTGTTTTCACATCAGTTGCTTTTAACTGATCCGGTCCAATTACACGTAGACCATTTTCTTCTTCAATAATCGTTACATTCATTTCTTTTAATTTAGAAATTAAAGGTTTGTTGTGTTCAGACATCGCATCTTCTACTAAAACATTTCCTTTAGTCATTGCAGCGGCAATCATAAATGTACCAGCTTCAATACGGTCAGGAATAATTCCATGTTCCGTTCCAACTAACTCTTTTACGCCTTCAATTCTGATTGTTTCAGTACCAGCACCAACAACTTTAGCACCCATACGATTCAAGAAGTTAGCTAAATCAACAATTTCAGGTTCACGAGCTACGTTTTCAATCGTTGTTGTTCCCTCAGCTAAAGTAGCTGCCATCATAATATTCTGTGTTGCACCTACACTTGGGAAATCAAGATAGATACGTGCACCTTTTAGTTTATCTGCAAAAGCTTCGATATATCCATTTTCGATATGTACTTTCGCACCCATCGCTTCAAAGCCTTTTAAATGTAAATCAATTGGTCTAGTTCCAATTGCACATCCTCCTGGAAGAGCAACTTTAGCATGACCTAATCTCGCTAATAATGGACCCATAACTACAATTGACGCACGCATTTTGCTTACGTACTCAAATGGAGCTTCAAAATTTAATTCATGAGTTGCATTAACTGCAACAGTTTTATTTTTTTCATTAAACGTAACATCTAAATTTAAGTGATGTAGCACTTCATTAATTGTATAAACATCAGACAATGTTGGTACATTTGTTAACTTACTTTCACCAACACTTGCTAAGATAGTTGCTGCTAAAATAGGTAAAACTGCATTTTTAGCACCCTCTACTTTAACTGTTCCTTCCAGACGCTTACCGCCACGAACAATTATTTTTTCCATGTTTTAAACCCCTCCGAAACTCTTAAGTGCTTCATTGAATAACAAAAAGAATTTTTTATTCAATGGTCGCTTCTAGCATTATAGCATGAAATGATTTCACGAAACAATCATTTCATTCATTTTCTAAAAATTTAATTAGTTTTCTCTTATTTTAACAAATACGGCAAACTTTTCGATAGATTAATAAACTCCAAGAAAAAGCTACTAACCGTGTACCCAATTACGATTGATAAGAAAATATAAAGTACTTGCGCTTGCCTAACTTGTCCTTTATTGATCCAGTTGTCAAATCGTACAGCACGTAACGCCCAGAAAGATAACATAATAAATAGAATATGGGAAATAACTCCCAATAAAGATTGAACGCCAAAAATAGACACGAAATGCCTCACTCCCTTCTTTATCTATCTACCTTGGTACTATAGATAATAAAACTTTCTCATTCTTTTGCTGCATGAATCCGAATGAGTATGTAAAAATCCTCAGAACTACATCTGAGGATTTTGTTTAATCATTGAAACTACTCGCTTCATTAATTCCACTATCCATTAAAATGAAACAATCAAAAACTACTGACCATGATGTTTAACCGAAATCCGGTTAATTGCTTTGTGTAAAGCAACTGTTGCTCGTTGAATTTCGTCACGATCTTCATGTTCTTTCGCTGCTTCAATTCGTTTTTCAGCTTTTTCTTTTGCACGTTCAGCACGGCTTAAATCAATATCACGTTCTCTTTCTGCACTATCCGCAAGAATAATACAAACATTATCACGAACTTCCATAACCCCACCATTTACAGCAACTGCATCTTCGTGGTCTGGTCGATCAATTCGTTTAATCCGAACTTCATTAATTTGCAAAGGAACAATAATTGGAGCGTGCTGTGGTAAAATCCCGATTTCTCCATCGAGGGTTTTAGCAACAACCATATTCGCCTGATGATCATAAACAAGCCCGTCTGGTGTAACAATATTGACTCTTAAAGCAGCCATGAGTTACCCTCCTTTTAATTAGTAGCCTTCAGCCTTCGCTTTAGCAACAACATCTTCAATTTTCCCAACACTTCTAAATGCATCTTCAGGTATATCATCGTATTTCCCATCTAATATATCTTTAAAGCCACGAATCGTGTCTTTAACTGGTACATAAGATCCTGGTTGTCCAGTAAAGGCTTCAGCAACGTGGAAATTTTGTGATAAGAAGAACTGAACACGACGTGCACGAGAAACTAAAATCTTCTCGCTATCTGATAATTCATCCATTCCTAAAATAGCAATAATATCTTGTAATTCACGATAACGTTGTAACGTTTGTTGAACTTCAGTTGCTACTTTATAATGTTCTTTCCCAACAATTTCAGGTGCCAATGCACTTGAAGAAGAAGCTAACGGATCAACTGCAGGATAAATCCCTTGTTCCGTTAATTTACGTTCTAAGTTAGTTGTTGCATCTAAATGGGCAAACGCTGTAGCAGGAGCCGGATCGGTATAATCATCGGCTGGTACATAGATAGCTTGAATAGATGTGATTGAACCTTTTCTTGTTGAAGTAATACGCTCTTGTAATTGACCCATTTCTGTTGCCAATGTAGGCTGATACCCAACGGCAGAAGGCATACGACCTAAAAGTGCCGATACTTCTGAACCCGCTTGAGTGAAACGGAAAATATTATCGATAAATAAAAGTACATCTTGTCCTTCATCATCACGGAAATATTCAGCAATTGTTAAACCAGTTAAAGCAACACGCATACGTGCACCAGGCGGCTCATTCATTTGACCAAATACCATCGCTGTTTTTTCGATAACACCAGATTCTCTCATTTCAAAATACAAATCATTACCTTCACGGGTACGTTCCCCAACTCCGGTAAATACTGAAATTCCACCATGTTCTTCAGCAATATTGTGAATTAATTCCTGGATAAGTACTGTTTTACCAACACCCGCTCCACCAAATAACCCGATTTTACCACCTTTTAAATACGGAGCAAGTAAATCAATTACTTTAATTCCAGTTTCTAAAATTTCAGTACTACTACTTAATTCATCAAAAGCTGGAGCGCTTCTATGAATGACATCACGACGAGCTTCAGCTGGAAAAGGCTCTTGTAAATCAATGGTTTCGCCTAATACGTTAAACACACGACCCAAAGTTTCCTTTCCAACTGGAACTGAAATCGCACGTCCAGTGTCTTCAACATCCATCCCACGTTGCAGTCCGTCTGTTGATTCCATTGCGATGGTACGAATGATGCCATCACCTAACTCTAAAGCAACTTCTAAAACAATAGTTTCAGGTGCTTCATTTGTTTCAGCATTTTTATTGTAGATTTTTTTAACAATTAGGGCATTATTAATATCAGGTAATGATCCATCTAATGGGAATTCCACATCGACAACGGGTCCAATTACTTGAACAATTTGACCTATACTCATTCGTTTTTCCTCCCATTTAATAAAAAGTTTGTGGAGCCTGCTTAACTCTGACAGAAAAATAGGAACTGGAAGAGATGACGTTTTTTGTCATTTTTTTCATTTATCTTTTTTCCGAAGAGTTGGCTCATAAAAACTAGCCTTAATAAAAAGTTTGTGGAGCCTGCTTAACTCTGACAGAAAAGTAGAAAATGGAAGAGATGACATTTTTTGTCATTTTTTTCATTTATCTTTTTTCCGAAGAGTTGGCTCATAAAAACTAGCCTTAATAAAAAGTTTGTGGAGTCTGTGCTTAACTCTGACAGAAAAATAGGAACTAGGAGAAGATGACAGTTTCGCCATTTTAACCATTCCTTTTTTCTGAAAAGTTGCTCATAAAAATTATTCTAGCGCCGAAGCACCGCCAACAATTTCGGTAATTTCTTGTGTAATAGCTGCTTGTCTAGCCCGATTATAGGTAATCGTTAAATCCGCAATAATCGAATGAGCATTATCTGTTGCACTTTTCATCGCACTCATTCTAGCAGCAAATTCAGCTGCCTTAGCATCTAGGATTGCTCCATAGATTAAACTTTCGGCATATTGTGGTAAAAGAATATCCAAGATAGCTTCTTTAGAAGGTTCAAAGATATATTCTACTTCATACTCAACTGATTCGCTGGCATCTAAGTCACTTAGTGGCAACATTTTTTCTGCTCGATATTGGCAAGAGATTGAGTTTACATGATGGTTGTAACAAACGTACAATTCATCAAAAACTTCATTTTTATACATCTCAGTTGCTGTTCTTGCAATTTCACGAATCTCTTCAAATGAAGGTGAATCACTAATCCCTCTTAATTCATAGGCTAAATTCATCCCACGACTTTTAAAGAAATTAGCTGCAGCAGATCCAACTGCCATAAATACATACTCATCTGATGATTTATGATCTCTTGTAATCATATCAACTGTTGATTTGATTACCGAGCTATTGTAGTTTCCAGCTAAACCTTTATCTGAACTAATAACAATATAACCCGTTTTCTTCACAGGTCTTTCAATCAACATATCATGAAAATCAACGTTAGATGGTGAATTGGTGCCGATTAGGTTGCCATCTTCAATCATCGCTAATTGAGTTGCCGCAATATGAGTCACGACTTCTCTAACTTTCGATGCATAGATTTGGAAATCTTTAGCGACTGCCTCGGATTTACCTAACTTAGCACCAGCAACCATCTGCATTGCGCTGGTAATCTGACTTGTTTTTTTAGTTGAAGCAATTCTTTTCTTTATATCAATTAAAGAGCCGCCCATTCAGGCTCACCACCTTTAGTTTGTTTCAAAAAATTTAGATAGACGATTTAACAGGAATAAAGGTTTCTTTAAAGCTATTAATCGCTTCATCTAAGTCTTTTTCATCTGGTAAATCTTTTGTTTCAACAATTGTTTTTAAAATTTCTGGTTTTTGACTATCTAGATAATCAAAGAACTCACCTTCAAATCTTAAAATCTCATCAACTGGAATACTATCTAAGAAACCATGTGTTAATGCATATAAAATCATTACTTGTTTGGCTACTGGTAGCGGAGCATGTAAATCTTGTTTTAAGATTTCGACAGTTCGACGACCACGGTTTAATTTTGCTTGTGTTGCCGCATCAAGGTCTGAACCAAATTGAGTAAAGGCCTCTAACTCACGGAAACTTGCCAAATCTAGACGCAATGTTCCAGCTACTTTTTTCATCGCTTTAATTTGTGCAGCACCACCTACCCGTGAAACTGATAATCCAGCAGCTACGGCTGGTCTTGTTCCGGCATAGAATAAGTCGCTTTCCAAGAATATTTGACCATCTGTAATCGAAATTACGTTTGTTGGAATATAAGCAGAGATATCTCCCGCTTGTGTTTCAACAAATGGTAAAGCAGTCATTGAACCGCCACCAAGTTCTTGGTTTAATTTGGCTGCACGTTCTAATAAACGTGAGTGCAAATAGAAAACATCTCCTGGATACGCTTCGCGACCTGGAGGACGACGAAGTAGTAAAGAAATTTCACGATAAGCCGCTGCTTGTTTTGATAAATCATCAAAGACGATTAAAACATGCTTGCCATTATACATAAATTCCTCACCAATTGCAGTTCCAGAGTAAGGCGCGATAAACAGCATTGGTGCTGGTTGAGAGGCACTTGCTGTAACAACAATTGTATAGTCCATTGCACCGTAACGTTTTAGTGTTTCCACTTGGTTACGAACAGTTGATTCTTTTTGACCAATCGCCACATAGATACAAATCATATCTTGATCTTTTTGGTTAATAATTGTATCAATCGCAATACTTGTTTTACCAGTTTTACGGTCCCCAATGACTAATTCACGTTGACCACGACCAATCGGAACTAATGCATCAATTGCTTTTAAACCTGTTTGTAAAGGTTCTCCAACTGATTGACGTTGCATAACGCCTGGTGCCAATGCTTCAACTGGGCGTGTTTTAGTTGTTGCAATCTCACCTAAACCATCAACTGGTTGTCCTAGTGAGTTTACAACGCGACCAATCATCGCTTCTCCAACTGGTACTTCCATAATACGACCGGTTCTTCTGACTTTATCCCCTTCACGAATCTCTTCAAAAGGTCCAAGAATAATAATCCCAACATCATTTGACTCTAAGTTTTGAGCCATTCCAAATACACCATTTGAAAACTCTAATAACTCACCAGACATGGCATTTTCAAGTCCATATGCACGAGCAATCCCATCACCGATATAAGTTACAGTTCCAACTTCATCGATAAGTAGCTCGTTGCGGTACCCTTCTATTTGTTGCTTAATTAGAGCACTGATTTCTTCAGCTTTAATGCCCATTACATCTTCACCTCTTCAACCATTTCAATTTATTTAATGATTTGTTTTTTCAATGTTTCTAAATTCAAACGAATACTTCCATCGAAAATTTGATGTTCTGCTTCAATAATGACTCCACCCAAGATAGTTGGATCAACAACTTCATCAAACATCACTCTTTTTCCGTCCATTTTTTTAAGAAATGACGCAGATAATTGTTCTTTTTGAGTAGCTGATAGTGGTACAGCAGTTGTTACCTTCGCTAAAATTGTGCGATTTTTATAGTCGTAAAGCTTTTCAAATTCGTCAACGATTAATTCCATATCGTTCATTCGATCATAATCAAATATCATTTGAACAAAATTCTGCATAAGTTCTGGAAAATTTTTCATTAAATTTTCTATGATTGGACGCTTTTGAGAGGCAGATAAACGCGCATCTGACAAAACAAGACCAAGACCTTGGTTGTCTTGAAAAATTTGACGAATATCCATCATGTTATCAAAAGCTTCTTCAATGGAATCATGTTCTTCTGCTAGTCTATAATAGGCTTTTGCATATCGACTTGCTACTGTGTGTTTGTCTAATTTCATTCGTCATCAGCCAACCCTTCAATATACTTATCGATTAAAGCGGCATGATCCTCACTTGTTAATTCTTTTCCAATCAGTTTAGTGGCAATGTCAATAGATAAATGACTAACATCATTTTTGACACTCTCAATTGCTTTTTGTTTTTCTAATTCAATATCTTTTTTCGCTTCTACTATTATGCGATCTGCTTCTGCTTTCGCTTTTTCTAGCATCTCGCTTTGAATATTTTCACCATTTTCACGAGCTTTCGTGATAATAGCTGACGCTTCAGTTCTTGTCGCTTCAAGATTATCTTTACTTTCAACGGCTAAACGATTGGCCTCAATACGAGAATTTTCTGCACTATCGATATTTTTAGCAATTTGCTTTTCGCGGTCTTCCATGATAGTCATCAATGGTTTCCATGCAAATTTCTTTAGAACTAACAATAGCAATAAGAAGGACACTAAGACAAAAATTGTATCTCCAGCACTGGTGGATTCTCCTAATACTAAACCGTACATTTCCGACACTCCTTCTAAATCACTTTTAACACTTTTTGTTTATACAAAAAGGCAGAGGTACCGTTCAACAATCTCCGCCTACATCTATTTTTATTTAAATACTAAGATAAAGGCAATAACTACTGCCATAATTGGAACAGCTTCAATCAAACCGACCCCAATAAACATCATCATTTGCAGTCTACTTTGTAATTCAGGTTGACGCGCCACTGATTCGATTGTTTTAGAGATTACTTTCCCGTTACCTAGTGATGCTCCGATTGCTGCTCCTGCTACTGCGATTGCTGCCCCGATTAAACCCATTCCGTTCATAATAAATTTCCTCCTTGAAAATAGTTACTTTTATAGTTTTTTTATTACTCAGTTGTATCTCTGTTACTCTTCTACTTGCACTTTATGTGCCATATATACCATCGTTAATGTGGTAAATACGAATGCTTGAATACTTCCGATAAACATTGAGAATCCTTGCCAAATCATTTCCAATGGTAACCCGATAATCCAGGTCCATGGTCCGTAGCTAAGTCCTAAACTGGCAATTAAGCCTAGTAAAATTTCGCCTGCATAAATGTTCCCATAAAGACGTAATGCTAATGTTAACGTGTTTGTGAATTCTTCTAATAGTTTAATTGGTAGTAAAAATGACACTGGCTTAATATAACTATTGACGAAATATTCCTTAAACCCTTGTTCACGTACTCCAAAATAGTGAGTAAGTAAAACAACCATTAATGCTAAAGCTAGACAGACTACTGGATCTGCTGTTGGACTCTTCCAATATCCTTTACCACCAACTGTCAAAGTTAACGGCAATCCCATCATATTAGATACAAAAACAAATAATAACAAAGTAAAACCTAATAAATGAAACTGTGCTCCCTCTTTCCAAGACATTGGTCCAGAAATAATGGTTCGTACGAAATCAACAATCCATTCAATGAAATTTTGTTTTCCTGTTGGTTTAATTTTTAGATTTCTCGTACAAACAAACGTAATTAAGAAAACAATTAAACATGCAGCCACGACCGTAATCATGTTCGCCACATTAAACGCCAAGCCAAATAAATGAATTATTGGAGCCTCATGATCCACAACTTTCACCTCTTTTCCAAAATTGAATTCTCATCCAACGAAGTTAGGTAAAATTAAAATTAGCAATTGAAAAAATAACTTTGTAGCATCACTTCATTTAATCTTTCGAATCCATTCGTTGATACCTTTATATTCTAACACAAATGACTAGATATTTCCTATTTAAATCACCTTTTTTGGTATCACGAAGAAAGATAAACTGAAACTTATCGCATCATCATTTTTTCAAGTTCATTCTTTAACATTTGCTATCATACCACCATTCTTTCAAAATTACAAAGCTTTTTGAAAAACAGTTCTATTTTTCAAAAAAAGACTTTTAAATAAAGGTTCCTTTCAAATATTTTTTTATTCTTCTCCTCTGTTTATCCTTGTGATTGTTTTCTCTCAGCAATCTGTTTTTCATAATTACACAGTTTATTTTCCACCAAATTAAAAAGCCAGTTATACACTTTATTTTTTTATTTTATTCTAAAAATATAGACTTATTTCATTCTTAGTTTTCCCAAGACACTTTATGGAAGAAATCGATCTAAAAAAAAGCTAGTTAAATAACTAACTACTTATATGTATAACAAGTTTATTCTTCTCAATCCATTGCAGATCCTCCTTCTTCATTTGCGCCGCTTGAACTTACCAGCACCTCCACCAAATTGCCAAGAATTCCCGGAAGCATTAACAGCTGTACTGGGTTCAACATTTCCATAATATACTATTTGTGATGCAAAATTTGTACAATCTTCTTTATAATTAGGAAAGCTATAATTACGGTCAAACGCCCACTTACGTGCATATCCAGTAACATTTTCTACGTTTAATGTTTTATTTCTACGCGCCGAAGGTTTAGGTACTAAACCAGATTGTTCAGCTTCCATAATGTTGACAGCGTTCTCATCTTTAATGTTCTGAAATGTTTTATTTAATAGTTCTAGTCTACTTTTCCGAATGACATCAAGATTACTATTATCTGCTAATTGCATAGAACCAACTCTGTTAAAGTAAACGTTTGAATACTCTTTAACATATTCAAAAAATGATTCATTATGAATTGGATTATTAGCATCGTCAACAATAGACGACAGATAGGTTGAGTATTCGGGATTATCTGGGGTTACTTCAATATTATTCAATTGAAAATAATTTAAGATTACAGTTTCGACATCAACTAATTTCATATTATAATCAAAATTATCAACTTCCCTTTTCTTTGTATTTGACTGAATCATCTCTGTCATTGTTTGCCCTTCGTTAGCACTAACGCGATTCGATGGGAAAACTAAACTACCTAATAAACCGGCTGAAACTCCAAGTAATAAACTGATTTTTATTATTTTCATATTGTATCCTCCAAAAAATAGTTATACTTTAAAATATAAGCATGCAAATTAAATATAACGCGCGTATAATTAAAATGCAACACCCTTGTAATATAAATAATCAATAATAACAAAAACAATTGATAGTAACATCATAATATGAAATAATGAGTTAAAACATAGGAATATATAGGGGTACTTAAATTATTAAAAAAAATATATATATGAAAGTAGCTATAGCATTAGTAATGTTATTAAGTGTTATTGGTGTTATGCTCTCAATATCTAATACTGGAGATTTGAAAAAAGTTTTAATAAATACTGAGTGGGAAATTCAAACATCTGAAGGAATTAGTGGAAAAGTTAAATTTGGTGAAAAAAATGCAGTTTTTTATGTGCAGGATGGTACAGGGAAAGAGGAAGAAGTTACAGGTGCATTTCAAGTAAATAATTATACGCGTGAATTAAAAATAATGAGAAAAAAATTATTATTTCTGTTGCTAACATAGGACCAAATGAGTTTGAGAAGGGTTGGAATCCAGCAAGCTTTGAGGTTTTTTTAGATTATTTATATCCTAAAACTATTGGGGGGATGATGATTAAGATAAAAAATTAAAAACTGATAGGGTATGTGCTATCACTTCTCCTTATACTCTTTCTCGTTTTTGACCGACGTTTTTTAGTAAACTGGAGCTTTTTATTTTCATGGTCACTCTCGTTTTTTCACCCTCACTTTTCAAAAAAACGAGTATCCGTTCTTAATTTAAAGTTACCAGTAACTAATAACTAAAAAAACTGAAAACAGGAAAAATCCTGAAGAGCGCACTTACAAAAACTCAAAATTTTGGTTGCTGCAAGCAAAAGAAATGGATCTGGTCGACGACATTTTTTTCGTTTTGCAAGCTGAGCCACATGTCCCCATGTGACCATTTCGACAAAAAAATTGTCGGTGGCGGATAATTTTTTTAGGTTTCCCCAATCCCATCAAACCAAAATTTCAAAAAATCGCTCGATTAAATTTACAAAAAAATAAAAAAGACAACGACTAAAAATTCGCAACATGGGAGTCAGTATATTTCAAATGATTTTCAAGTTCTGGAATTTTCTTGAATATATCATCAGTCCCACTAATCTTCTCGGAAAAACCGGGTACTTTCACCCTCTCCTTAAACCCTTTTACACCCACATATCCGCTCATACTAGCTCTAATCCGCCAAACATCCCCTACATAATTCGCTCCGATGGACTTAATTTTTGCCCTGAACCAATCTCTTCTCCCGATACCGATATGTGTCTAAGGATACAAAAAAAAACGCTGAAAAATCAGCGTTTTTTTTGTATTTCTACTACGCCCTTGAAGTGTACTTATAAGTTACACATTTTACGGTTTATATTTGTTCATTCTATTACTCAACAAATATTTGAAGTCTATCCACTTTTAAGGTAACATATTGCCCTATTAAATATTCATAATCCTCAAATAAATCACTCGTAATCAGACATCCTGCATCAAGAACATTTTTGTCTAGCAACTTTCCCATTACAATATAACTAAAATTTTCTAGATACTCCATTTTTTTCTGCTGTGCCCCACTTTGTTCTTCCATGTCTAATCCATCAATTAAAAATATATCGATTTCAGCTTCATAACTTTCCCCTACTTTTAATTCTTGCATAGATGTATTGAAAGCAGTTAGTTTTTGATTATTTACTACAAAATCCACTTCTTCTTCAATTATGTCATCAATTCTGCATATTGTTATCATATTCTTCATATTAAATCAGCTCCTTTATTCTATAGGATGAATAACTGGTATGTTTTCACCATTGTTCATCATTTTCCAAAATGTTTTTCCACTTTCAAGATGATATGTTGTAATTTCCCCATTATTATTCGTTCCAACAAATTCAAATTTAGCATAACTTTTTTTAGGAACACCATTAGTATTATACAAGCTACTGTTCTTCATAAAAGCAACATATCCAGTTCTTAATTCAAATGTTCCATCTTGAAGTTTGTAATTATATTGGACTTTCATTCCATTTGTTATTACATTGTTAGCCCCAAATAGATATCCATCTGCATCAGAATACGCTCCTCCGAATTCAGCACCATGTTTTGAAAAATGATTTTTTAATTTCTCTGCATTCGCAAAATTTAATTTAGTCCTTTTACTAGAATTGTTAACGTCAAATCCTTCGGCAGTAAACCATGTTTTCCCACTCATTGAGTTATAGCTATATGAATTTGTTGAATTAACCTCATTCATCATAGCATCGCCCATTTGATTCAGGTTCATCTGAGCATTGTGGATTTGAGCGGTCTGTTCCGCAACTGCTGCAGCTGCCATTGTATCGGATTCTTTAATGAAATCAATCTTGTCTTTATTTCGTTCATTAAACTTAGAAAGATTTGAAACCCAGGAATCTTTATTAAAATCAATAGGCCCAAATCCTTTGGTATCTCCTTGAAAATTCTTCTTGTTTCCAACAGCTTCTAGTCCAATTCTCAAAAAATGCAATGCTTCAGCTATCTCGTCAAATTCATTTCGATGACTGTATTCAAACTCTTGAAACTTTCGTAAAAGAATGACCTCTTTCTTGGCTGAATTTAAACTGAATTCATCAAAAAACTTTCCAATCCCTGGAATACCCGCTAATTGGTCGGCCATGTCTAACAGCCATTGTGCTTTATAAGAAGCTAGCTGCTGCATACGTATCTCCAAATCTTCTAACTGATCTGTATCTAGTTTAACAGATCCGCCTGTTACTTGTTGACGAAATTCAGTTGTGTAATCACTAAATTTATCTACAAGTAAAACAATCGTTGATTCAAATGTTTCAGTCAAAGGGCGATAGCCTATATCAAAGTGATTCTTTGCTGAACTCCAAGCTCCACCAGTTAATTTCTTTTCTTCTGAGAAGCCTTTAATAGCAAGATTAGATTGTTTAAAATTAAGTTCTATTTCTTGTCTACTTTCGTTAAGAAGTTGGTTGAATTTATAAAGTTCTTCAGTATCAATTTTCGTCATAAACGCGCCTCTTTTTCTAGCGCAGTCAGTTCTTTCTCAATCTGTTTGGCTTTCTTAGACTGTTCATCGAAGCTCGTTTCAAACGTTTCTTGATGAGATAACAATGTCCGATATCGCTTATAGTAGTCGTCCTCTGCTTCATCAAATTGAGAACTAAGGAAAGAACTGACATCGGAATTCCCACAAATTTCTTGTTCTTCTCTCATTAAATCACGTTCTCTTTCAAACAGACTTTTAAATTGTGAGATAAACGTCTCTAGTGTTTCTTTTTGTTGGCGCATTTTATAAACTGTATCATCGGCTCGCTCCAACTGTAGTTTTTTCTCGGTCAACAATATACGCCATTCTTTAGAGTTAGGCAATCGTCATCACCGCTTTCCCAATGGCATTTTTAAGAGCATCATCCTTTTCAATAAACGTTTGATTGATTTGTTTAATATGATCTGCATCCGTGTTTACAGACGTTTTTAAGTTACTCAACAATGTTGAAAATGTCTCAATGCATTCTTGACCTTGAACCATAGCTGCTCCATCTGAATAGTTTATTGTGGGTGCTGCTTTAGATGGGAATTTAGCCCCTTTAAGTGCTTTTTTTAATGCTGCTGCGTGTGCATCCGCTTGAACCGTATGTGTTTGAATAGCGTCCATTTAATTCCTCCTGACTGTATAGTTCAATTGAAACACATCAGTTATATAAAACGCAATCTAATTTAATTTTTCTTTAATACAAAAAGTATCAAAACCATAAGTTTCAATACTTCCTTTTTTTCAATTTTTTTCTCAAAAGGGTCTACTTTAAAGTATTCTCAATTGTTGAAGCATAGTAAAGAGATTCTGCCTGACAGTCTTGCATTTCTATAAAATCGGTTAGTTGAGCTTCTAATTCTTGATATTTATCTGCCGTATCTCGATTTGGAAGTCCTATATACTGAAATGAGCTACTCTTCGACAAAGCATTTCTTTTCATCCCATGAATGGATGCTAAAACTTTCAAATGATTGTTTACATAGAGAACTAATTGATTTTTTAAACTTTTATAAGCTTCTTTTTTTCACGGTAATCCGTTGTCTTAAATTGGATAAGCTAGTCCCTCCTTTTAATGACTAGTTTTATCTTATCCTGTAACCAAGATAAATTACACACTTTTAATAACGATAGTAATTATAGTATATAATTATCAAACGTACTTTTATTATTTATTCGTTTTACAAAAAACAAAAAACAGATGAGAAATAAATTTCTCATCTGCCAATCGCTTTTTTATAGAAAATCCGTATTTATTTTGTTCCGAATAAACGATCGCCAGCATCTCCAAGACCTGGAACGATATAGCCGTTTTCATCTAATTTTTCATCAAGAGCTGCTACATAGATATCTACATCTGGATGTGCATCTTGCAATGCTTTTACACCTTCTGGAGCTGCAACTAGACAAACGAATTTAATCGATGTTGCCCCACGACGTTTTAATGCATCAATTGCCATGATAGCTGAACCACCTGTAGCTAACATTGGGTCAACAACAAACATTTGACGTTCATTAATATCATTTGGTAATTTTACAAAATACTCAACTGGTTCTAGTGATTCATGATCACGATATAAACCAATATGTCCAACTTTTGCTGCTGGAATCATTTCTAGCATACCATCAACCATTCCTAAACCTGCTCTAAGAATTGGAACAATTGCTACTTTTTTACCTGATAATTGTTTTTGTGTTGATTTAACTAAAGGCGTTTCGATTTCAACATCTTCTAATGGCATATCACGTGATACTTCATAAGCCATTAGCATAGCTATTTCATTAACAACTTCTCTAAACACTTTTGTTCCTGTTTTTGTCTGACGAATCATTGTTAACTTATGTTGGATTAACGGATGATCTAATACTTGAAATTTACCCATTATTTTAGCCCTCATTTTCTCTAAATTTTTTCCTAAACAATTCCATTGTAAAGGAAAATAAAGTCCTTGGCTAGCAATTATGCTACTTTTTTTATTTATTAGAAAAAAATAATGTTTTAAGCAATTACTCCGTTTCATTTATTTAGAAAAAAAGCCTATGAAATCCATTTATAAAACAAGGATTCCATAGGCTTTTCATTGATAAAATTTAGTCATTCTCTGTATATAGTGGACGCTTCGCTGTTAATTCACGAACAGCTTGGCTAATTTTTGTCAATTCGTCAGTATCTTCTTTGGCAGTTAAAGCTGCTACAATTAGTTCTGCAACTTCTTTGGCATCTTCTTCTTGGAACCCACGAGTTGTAATGGCTGGTGTTCCGATACGAATACCACTTGTTTTAAACGGACTTAAAGTTTCAAAAGGAATCGTATTTTTATTAACTGTAATTCCAACGCTGTCTAGAATAGCTTCTGCTTCTTTACCATTTAAGCCGAAATTAGTGACATCTAATAAAAGTAAGTGATTATCTGTTCCTTCGCTAATTAAATGTCCAACAGATTCATTGAAAACAGATTGCATTGCTTGGGCATTTTTGATGACTTGTTTTGAATATTCTTTAAACTCTGGCGTCATCGCTTCTTTAAAGGCAATGGCTTTACCAGCAATCACATGTTCTAATGGTCCACCTTGAATTCCTGGGAAAATAGCGCTGTTTAAAGCTTTGGCATATTTTTCTTTTGCTAAGATCAATCCACCACGTGGTCCACGTAAGGTTTTATGAGTTGTTGATGTTACTACGTCTGCATATGGAACTGGATTTTGATGAACGCCTGCCGCAACTAAACCAGCAATATGCGCCATATCCACCATAAAAATTGCTCCAACTTCATCTGCGATTGCTTTGAATTTGGCAAAATCAATCCCACGAGAATACGCACTAGCACCGGCAATGATTAATTTAGGTTGACCTTCTAAGGCAATCTCACGAACTTTCTCATAATCAATCATTTCTGTTTCTGGATCAACACCGTAGGCAATAAAATTATACGTTCTACCACTAAAATTCACAGCTGAGCCATGAGTTAAATGTCCTCCATGAGTTAAATCCATACCTAAAACCGTATCTCCCGGTTCAATAAAGGCATTAAATGCAGCCATATTTGCTTGTGAACCAGAATGAGGTTGAACATTGGCATATTCTGCGCCAAATAATTCTTTTACGCGATCAATTGCAAGATTCTCAACGATATCTATGTATTCACAGCCACCGTAATATCTTTTGCCAGGGTACCCTTCTGCATATTTATTCGTTAAAATACTTCCTTGTGCTTCACGCACTGCTTTAGAAACGAAATTCTCAGAAGCAATTAATTCTATATTTTGTTCTTGACGATTTTTTTCTTGTTCAATTGCGCCCCATAGTTCTTGATCCAAATCTTTAAAAGTCAAATCCAACACTCCATTCAATTCAAGGTAAAATTAGTATAGCATCTTTTGCATTTAATTTCTCGCTTTTTGCTCATAAAGTTCGTTAAAAATATTTTTTTCCAGATGATTTTTCAATTCTATTCATATAAGCCTGATTATTATCATTGATATCATAAGCTTCTGCTAAAATCATTGTAACTTCCGTTTTTTCAAAAAAACGCAAACCCGCATATAAATTATGAGAAGCATCTTTAATGTTCGTTTTTAGACCTAATGAAAATACTTCTGTTACTTCGGATTTTAATTTGGTAATTAATTCTAAATTAGCTAATATTCCAACTTTTTCCCCTTGCTCTTGAAAATAAGCAATGGCTTCCCGCCATTTGCTTATGTCTGTCCCTTTGACTAAAATAACTGGCTCAGCTGGAGCATAATGCTTATATTTCATTCCAGGGGCTTTAGGAGCTTCTTTGTCGGTCACTAAATGTTGATCGTATGCAACGGGCTTGCCGATAATGGCTTCAAGCTCTTGCTTCGTCACAGCTCCTGGTCGTAGTATCACTGGTTGATCTGGTTCTGTAATATCCACAACGGTTGATTCCAAACCAACCCCCGTAACTCCATCATCAATAATTCCCGCAATTTTTCCTGCTAAATCATGATAGACATGTTCAGCTGAAGTTGGGCTTGGACGACCTGATGTATTGGCACTCGGACCAACTAAAGGAGTTCCCGCCTGTTGAATTAGCTGTAAAGTTGATTGATTGTCTGGCATTCTAATAGCTACACTCGTTAAACCCGCTGTTACAGTTGGAGCAAACACACCTGATTTGGCTTTAAAAATCATGGTTAAAGGACCTGGCCAAAAAGCTGTCATTAATTTTTCAGCAACTGGAGGAACTTCGGCTACTAGTTCAGAAACTGAGCTAGCATTTGCGACATGAACAATTAGCGGATTATCACTAGGTCGTCCTTTTGCCGCATAGACTTTTTTTACAGCAACTTCATTTAAAGCATCTGCTCCTAATCCATAAACAGTCTCTGTTGGAAAAGCAATTAATTCCCCTTCTTGAATAAGTTTAGCAGCCTTAGCTAAATCAGCTTGATCAAATTTTTTTGTTTCCACTAACAGTTCCTTCTTTCTTTTTATCGACTATCTGATTCTTTACGGCAATTGAACATAAATCATTCGATCCAATCCTGATAAATCTTTTTCAACCTCAACTTGTGCCTGAGGGAAAGCCTTCATAAACAACGCCTTAACTGCTGCTCCTTGTTGAAAACCAATTTCTAAAATAATCTCGCCTGCTGGATTCATCAAAGAAGGCAATTCTTTTGCTAGTCGTTGATAAATCAATAATCCATCGTTTTCAGCAAATAAAGCCAGGTGAGGCTCGTTCTCTAAAACAATGTCATCTACAAGTGGACGTTCAGCTTCTGAAATATAAGGAGGATTAGAAATCACTCGATCAAATTTTTCTTGACCAACAGGTTCCGTTAAATCCCCCAATAAGAATCGAATATCGGCTCCTAAAATTTGGGCATTTTCTTCTGCTACTTGAAGGGCCTCTGGTGAAATATCAATAGCTGTCACAGTGTCCTCTGGTCTTTCTCTTTTGACTGTAATTCCAATTATTCCTGTTCCCGTTCCAATATCTAATACAGTTAACGGAGGTTGTTCTTGGTTTCGCTCAAGGTATTTGGCAATAATTTCTTCGGTTTCTGGTCGCGGAATTAAAGTGTCTTTTGTGACGTTAAACTTGCGCTCATAAAACCATTCATAGCCTAAAATATGTTGTACAGGTCGTCCTTTTACAAAATCTGCGACATCTTGTTCTAATTGTTGCTGAACGCATGTTGGAATTTCAGTAGTTAAATGCAAAACTAAATCCGTCTTTGTCCATCCTTGGCGTTCCACTAAAAAACGTTCGGCCACATAACCGTCTAAATGTTGACTTTCTAAAAAAGAAGAAGCCCCATGAAGGACTTCCCTATATGTGAGCTTAGTTTTCATTCTTCATTTGCTCCATTTTTTCAGTTTGATCGTACACAATTAAAGCATCTACAATCTCATCTAATTTACCAGATAAAATCTGATCTAATTTTTGAATGGTTAACCCAATTCGGTGATCGGTTACGCGGTTTTGTGGGAAGTTATATGTTCTAATTCGTTCAGAACGATCACCTGTTCCGATTGCTGATTTACGGTTTGCATCGTATTCACTTTGGACTTCGTTTTGAATTTGATCATAAACACGCGCTCGTAAAATTTTCATGGCTTTCTCACGGTTTTTAATTTGCGAACGTTCATCTTGCATTGCAACAGCAATCCCAGTTGGTAAATGAGTTAAACGAACAGCAGAAGCAGTTTTATTAACGTGCTGTCCACCCGCTCCACTGGCATGATAAATATCAGTTCTGATATCTTTATCTGCCATATCAATCTCAACTTCTTCAGCTTCTGGCATTACAACAACAGTTGCTGTTGATGTATGAATTCTCCCTTGTGATTCTGTTGAAGGAACACGTTGAACCCGGTGTGCACCACTTTCATATTTTAATTTTGAGAAAACATTATTGCCGCTAATCATAAAAATAATTTCTTTATAACCACCAATACCAGTAATATTCGCTTCTAAGATTTCCGTTTTCCATCCTTGATTTTCAGCATATTTTTGATACATACCGAATAAATCTCCCGCAAATAAAGCCGCTTCATCGCCACCTGCTGCTCCACGGATTTCCATGATAATATTTTTATCATCATTTTCATCTTTTGGAAGTAAGAGAATTTTAATTTTTTCTTCTAGTTCATCTTTTTCTTTCTTTAAAGAAGACAATTCTTCTTTGGCCATTTCAGCCATATCAGCATCTAGGTTCTCTCCTAGCATTTCTTCCGTATCACTAATATCATCTACAACTACTTTATAGCGACGATAGGTTGCAACTGTTTCTCGTAAATTAGCTTCCTCTTTTGTTAATGCCATCAAACGTTTCGTATCACTGATAACCTCAGGATCACTAAGTAATTCACCTAGCTCTTCATAACGTCCTTCAACGCCTTGTAATTTATCATACATTCAGCTTATTCGCTCCTTTTTAAGTTCATTTTCTAGTCCTACACTTCAACCGCTACGCTAGTGTTGAGGTGGGTGATGGTAATGTTTACGACAAACGGGCAAATACGATTCATTTCCCCCAATTTGAATTTGTTCTCCTGTGTAAATTGGTTTTCCATCAACTAAGCGCATATTCATAATCGCTTTTTTATGGCAATACCAGCAAATTGTTTTCATTTCTTCAATCTTATCTGCATAGATTAATAAATATTGTGAGCCTTCAAATAACTCATTTCTAAAATCATTTTTTAAGCCAAATGCCATTACAGGAATGTCTAAATCATCTACAATATGAGCAAGTTGATACACATGCTCCTTTGTTAGAAATTGAGACTCATCAATTAAAATACAGGCTGGTGTAAAACCAACTTCTTCAATTGTTTGATATATATTCGTTTCATTAAAAATTGGCAGTGCTTCACGACGTAAACCGATTCGACTTGAGACAAAACCAACTTCATCACGGTCATCAATTCCACTTGTCATAATCACAACTGGTTTATCTTGCTCTTCATAATTATGAGCGACCTTTAAAATTTCAATGGTCTTCCCACTATTCATTGCGCCATACTTGAAAAAAAGTTGTGCCATGCTGAATCTCACCTTTTCTTTCCTAGAGTAATCCATCTAGCATTATACTGTAAATTCAAGAATTTTTCATCCCTTATTTATAAAAAAGCGGTTAACTAGAGCTATTTTATAAAAAAGAAAGTTTTTTAGACAATCTGACAGATAATCAATACTGTCTGATGATTCGATTTAAGCCTAAAATAACTGGCATTAGAAAATAGTCAATGTTATAGTTTAAAAGTAAAAAAAAGGAGGTTATTTTATGAAAAAGAAATTTTTATTGGTACTTATGAGTTTAGTCGTTTTAACTTTGACAGCTTGTGGGGCAAGTATGTCTGGTGGATCTTCAAAAACAACTGTTAATGACTATACAAAAACAATTTCTAATTACGAAGATAAACAACAAGATTTGATGATGAAGCAATCGGATATGCCCTCTAATGATGCAGACGAATTAATCAAACATGCAAAAGAGGTCGTTGATTCCAAGGAATATAAAGATTGGATAACAGCATCTGAAAAAGTCGCTAAACTTGATGTTTCTGAGTTAGAAAGTTCTGAATCCTTCACTAACTTCATTACAGCAATTTCAGAATACAATAAGGTTCAATCTGAATATTTTCAAGAGTTAGCGAAAGCAACAAATAAAGAAGAATACAACGCTGTCAATGCACGTATAATTCCGGAATTGCAAAAAGTCGAAGATAACTATATTAACTTATCAAATTCGGCACAGTAAGTAACTATAGCATTAACTCAAGTTCTACTATATAAAAGCTTTATTATGAATTTTAGACTCTACAACTTCTTACAAGAAAAAGTTGTAGAGTCTATTTTGTTCCTTATACTCGATGAATAAAGAAGGAAAACGAACTCTACTTATGTTTTTAACTGCTTACCATTCTCTTGTTTAAGTATTCAAGTAAATCATATTGTCTAGCTTTTTCAATCAGTAGTTCACAATCTTCTGTTGATAAGCTAATTGTTGGCTTTCCAAAAGGCAACTTTAATGTAGTGGAACGTTCTTTAAGCTTCAGAGCTTCTCCACTATAAATAAATTTTTTAATATCTTCTTTATCCAAATTATTTCTTAGCTCTTCATCAACTAAACTTAATCCGACTTTCTCAGAACCTGCATTTGTGTCATTTGCTCCAATTAAATCTAAATGCACCATCCAAGCATGCTCAATAAATTGAACTTTTCGATAAAGATCATTAAAGTAATCTAGCTCTAACCGTTTATTACGACGCCATAAATTGGATTTAGTCGCTTTAACTTTTTCAGCAATAGCTTCTATTATTTCAGGTTCTTCAATTCCATCTTCCTGAGTCTTTACTGCTATTTTGTGAGTATCGTTTTCTTCAATTGGATCTAATACTGAATCGGATTTAGCCACTTCTCCAATACTTTCTATTGATTCCTCTGTCTTAGAAGTAAATTCGGCGGACTTAGAATTTAGGCTATCCTCATCTACTGGTTTAGGTTCTATATTTTGCTTAATGAGAACTGTCTCTAATTGCTGAATTTTTTCTATTAACTGTGTTTCTCGTTTTTTAGCAGCTTCAACTTCTTGAGTCATTTGTTGTAGTTTTACTGTTAGATTGGCTTGCCCTTGAAGGTCTTTTTGTTTTTTTATTTTCTCCATGGAGTGGTTCAAGATTTTTTCAAGTTTTTGATTCGTCTTTTCAAGCTCGTTTACTTGTTGCTCTAAATTCGTCAATTGGAGTTGATTTTTTTCAAATTCCTGAGCCTCAACTTGTAACGAAGGAATGACTTCTGTTAGTTTTGCTTTCATTTCTTCAATCTGCTCGTTCAATTGACGCGTTTCGTTAGCAAAATACGTATAATTTTTTATCGTTTTGGTTTTTTTTTGACTAGCATCGGCTATGAGTTGTGTTAATTCATTTAATTCTGCTTGATTAGTAGCAAAACTTTCCTCAACGACTACTTTAACTTGGCTTATTTTTTCAACATCTGACTCTAAGTCTACTAGAGCTTTATTCAAACCTTGGGCTTTCATAGCTAAATTTTTTCCTGAAATTTCGATTGTTGCTTTGCCATCATGTATTTCTAATAACGGAAGGGTTTTTTTGATTTTTTTCTGAATTTCTTCAAATTGCTTTTCAAGGAATTTAGCTTCGCTTTCCATATGAGCCTGTGTGTGTGTTACTTGATTTTTTTTATTTTCCATTTCTTCAAGTGTTGTGTTTAATTGCTGTACTTTGGCCAGATTTTTTTCAGTATTTTCCCCGATAATTGTATTTATTTTTATAGTATCTTGCATCGTTTGTTCTAATTCGACTAATTCTTTATCAATAGAGTTAAATTTCTCGTTCAAATTATGATTGTTCATTTTAACGTCTAATTCAACTTGTTTATTAGCCATAATAGGTTCTGTTGCAGTAAGCTTTTTCTTAATTTTTTGTAATTGCAAAGCTAACAGTTGAATTTCTTGGTCAAAATTCTGATAATAACTTTTTATTTCCTTTTTTCTATTATCAATATTGCTAATGAGTTTCGTTAAATCTGTCATTTCATTTAAATTAGATTTTAAATTTTCTTCAATCTTTCTCTTTACTTTTACAACTTTTTTTACATCTGAGCCTAAACTGTTTAAGTCTTCGTTAATCTCAACGACTTTAGCTGTTAGTTGAGCTTTAGCAGTATTTCTTCGACTTTCTTCTTGCTCTTCATTTAAGCTAGATAATGTTTGAACTAGCTGCATTTTTGTTTGTTTTAACTCAGCTTCTATTTCTATCGTATCTTGATCAAAAGACTCGTATTCAGTTTCGATGTATTTTTTTCTAACTTCAATATTTTCAACAAATTGGGTTAATTTATCAATTTCTACTTTATTGACAAATAAATTTTGTTGCATGACTTTTTTTGTTTCGTTTACCTGTTGGATGCTAGAGTCTAATTCTGTTAGCTGTTGTTTCATTGAAACAACTTCTTTTGGAATCTCATCGATTTGATCTTTGGTTATGTTCGTTGTTGATTGGTGATGTTCGTATTTTTCCATCATAAGTATTTTTACTTTATTGGCTTCTCTATTTTTCCATTGAGCCAAAATATTACCTTCGTTACCTAGACCTTGCTTAAGCAGTGCTTCGCTCATACCACTATCAATGAATTCACCAACTTGATAAGTGAAGCGAATAAAAAAGTTTAAAACTAATTTTACATTTTGAGTTTCTTCTAAAAGATAGGCTTGATACAACACTAACTGAGAATTTTCAGTAATAAAATCTTGAACATATTCTTCCGCCACTTCTAAAACAATTTCACGATTGTTGGAATAATGATCAAGCTCGCTAAATTCTACAACGGATTGACGAATTAATTCACTTGATTGATTTAACCAAGTTGAGTTAATTGCCAATTTTTCTTTACTTGTTTTAGTCCGATTTACTAGTGCTTGAGATTTATTTTTTAATTCTTGTGCCAGTTCATTCACCACATCTGGTAAAAAATTATTTTTATAAAAATAAATACTTTGTTTTCCTATATCTAATTTTATTTTTTCGTAACTAAACACCCGATATTGAACTTTTATATCTTCCATTTATTCACATCCTTATTAAAAAATATTGGCTATACCTACTTATTTAATTGTATGAATGGTTCATTATTTTGTACTAACTTCAATATATTATACTAAAGCTTTTCCGCGAATTCTATTTAGAAGATGCATTCTATTTTTCTATTATTTCCATAAAATGCGCATAATAAAACAAATCTTCTCAAAGCCTAATAAAAATTGATTACCTACAAATTCTTACTAGCAGAATTGACTCTATTTTCTAGTTAAAATGCCTGTTTTAGCCTCTAATAATCATTTTTAATTCAGAATATATCATTTAATAGAGAATTTATGATATTAAGTTTGATTATCGTTTTTTTTATTTCCTTTTATTATAAAAAAATATATTAAAGCTTGATTTTTTTATAAGTTTGACTATTCTCATGAATTAGTTGACTTTTTTAATTAATTTAAAGAAAAATTATGCTATGATGTGAGAGATGATTTAGAAGTATTTTATTTGGAGGTAACGAATTTGAGTATACGTAGCTCATTTGCAATTATGGTTGGAAAGACAACTAGATGGGGACTTCACACCTTTTTTAAAGGCGGGAGTAGCTTACCTGGTATGATTACACAAAAAATTGATCCTAATGTTCTTGGTGCTTTAGCAAAAGATTATGAAGTCGTGATTGTGACTGGAACAAATGGTAAAACATTAACAACTGCATTGACTTTTCAGGTTTTAAAACAAAAGTATCCAGATATTATTACAAATCCTACTGGTGCGAATATGCAACAAGGAATTATTTCAACTTTTTTAACTCATGATTCTAGCAGTAAAAAAGGACAAAAGAAAGTCGCTGTTTTAGAAGTGGATGAAGCTAGTTTAGTTCATGTAACAAAGTACATTAAACCTAAAGCGATTTTGTATACAAATGTTTTCCGTGATCAAATGGATCGTTTTGGTGAGATTTATACTATTTATCAAATGATGGTAGATGGAGCAGCTTTGGCTCCTAATGCTAAAATTATTAGTAATGGAGATGCTCCAATTTTTAATTCTTTAGATACAGTTAATGAACGAGTTTATTTTGGTTTTGATAATCAGCCTGATGGAGAATTAATGGCTCATTACAACACAGATGGCGTTCTTTGCCCTCGTTGTCAAAATATTCTTCATTATAAATTCATTACCTATAGCAATCTTGGTAAGTACTATTGCCCGAATTGTGATTTTAAACGCCCAGAGTTAAGTTATCGTTTAACTAAAATGGGACATATGGATCATAAAAGTTCTGAATTTGAAATTGACGGAGAACCATTTAAAATTAATGTTGGTGGCCTATACAATGTTTATAACGCCTTATCAGCTTATTCAATTGGTCGGATTTTCGATGTCGAACCTGCTGAGATTCGTGCTGGTTTTAATTTGGCAGAAAAGGTTTTTGGACGTCAAGAAGTCATTCAGATTGGCGATAAAGAAGTGACGATTAATTTAGTTAAAAATCCTGTTGGCTTGAATCAGATTTTAGAGATGATTGCTTTAGATCCTCGCCCATTTTCATTAGTATCGATTTTAAATGCTAATTACGCTGATGGAATTGATATTAGCTGGATTTGGGATGCCAATTATGAACGAATTATGGAAATGAATATTCAACAATTTACGGTTAGTGGAGAGCGAGTTGCAGACATCGCTACACGCTTAGAAGTCGCTGGCGTGCCAAAAGAAGAGTTACAAGTTATTCCTAATCTAAGCGACGTGATTAAAAACTTTGCTAATGCACCAACCCAACATATCTATGTCTTAGCAACTTATACGGCTGTTTTACAATTGCGTAAAGAATTAGCAGCTCAAGGCTATGTAAAGGAAGGGATGTAAGATGAAGGTATTAAAAGTCTGCCATCTCTATGGCAATTTATTAAACACTTATGGTGATAATGGCAATCTATTAATGTTAAATCATCGCGCAAAGCAATTAGGCATTCAATTAGATAGTGAAATCATCAGCTTAAAAGAAGCGTTTGATCCTGAAAAATATGATTTAGTCTTCTTTGGTGGTGGACAGGATTATGAACAATTAATTGTTTCACGAGATATTCAAGATAAAAAAGCTGACTTAACAACTTATATTGAAAATGATGGAGTAGTCTTAGCAATCTGTGGTGGTTATCAATTATTAGGTCATTACTATATGGATGCTAGTGGCAATAAAATCGATGGAATTGGTGCATTAGATCACTATACTCTAAGTCAAGACAACAACCGTTTTATTGGTGATATTATCATTAAGAATGAAGAATTTGACGAGACTTATGTTGGATTTGAAAATCATAACGGTATGACCTTCTTAGGCAAAGGTGAAAAACCTTTAGGGATTGTCCAAAAAGGCAAAGGCAATAATGGAGACGATCAATCTGAAGGAGCTATCTATAAGCAAACCTACTGCTCTTACTTCCATGGTCCATTATTAGTTAAAAATACTAGTTTAGCAGATCGTTTATTAAAAACAGCTTTTAATAAACGCTATCCTGATTCAACTATTTAGTACTTTTGATACTAGATTGGACGATAGGAATTAAATAACATAATTATAGATATATCGTAATCATTAAAAAGTTAAAACAAGTTACTTTACTATGACAAAATAAAAAACAAACAGATGAAAAGTTGATTTTTTCATCTGTTTGTTTTTATTTAAATACTTAGATTGCTTACTTTTTTAATTTATATTACTTTTATTTTTTGATAAATTTGCTTTCAGCTGTAGCGTATCGTGGCCCTACATTTGAGTAGGTAGTCAATAGGTCTTTAATTAGTTGGCGTTCCTCAGAGTCTAAATGAACGTCAACAGCCTTTGCATTTTCTTCTAAATATATGCGTCGTTTTGTTCCTGGAATTGGAATAATGTGACTCCCTTGATCTAATACCCAAGCTAAGGTTAATTGAGCCGCAGTAATGCCTTTACTTGCTGCAATTTCAGCGATAGCAGCAGCTAATTTTTGATTGTTTTCTAAATAACTTCCATTCATACGTGGCAAATTCTTACGAAAATCAGTTTCATTAATTGCTTCTATCTTAAGATTATTAGTCATTAATCCCCGTGCTAGCGGTGAAAATGGAATAAATGCCATATTTTGCTCTTTGGTAAAGGGTAAAATTTGCTCCTCGACCTCACGTGTTAGCATTGAATACTCGCTTTGTAAGGCACTAATTTTATGAATTTTATTGGCTCTTTGCACTTCATCTACAGAAGCTTCGCTTAATCCTAAATACCGAACTTTGCCTTCTTTCACTAGCTCTGCCATTGCTCCAACCGTTTCTTCAATCGGAATCGTCGGATCAACACGGTGCAAATAATACAAATCAATTGTATCTATACCTAATCGTCTTAAACTAGCTTCAACCGCTTCTTTAACGTGTTTTGGTGAGCCATCAATGTACATTTGATCACCTGCTAAATTGCGAATATGACCAATACTAGGATCCTTAGGACGAAAACCAAATTTTGTTGCTAAAAATACTTTATCTCGATTCGGAACTAAAACTTTAGACACTAATTCTTCATTTGCACCTATTCCATAAATATCTGCTGTATCCCAAAAGTTAATACCTAAATCTAAGGCTTTGTTCAAAGTTGCTAAGCTTTCCGAGTCATCTCCTTCACCGTAAGAAAAACTCATGCCCATTGAACCTAAACCAATTGCCGACAATTCAATGTCGGTATCTGCAAATTTACGATAGTTCATCTCTAATTCCTCCATTTTCTTGGATGATTCATCCTTATTTAATACAGAATTTGGATCGAGATCAATCCATTACTTTTCAAATACAACCCTACTCTAACACCTGAAGTGAACTTCAAGTCAAGTTTTTCACAAAAAAAAATAAAAGAAAACCAGTGACGTTTTCTTCTATCTTTAGTTCGTATAGTGGAGCATAACCGTTTTAAGCAAGCTCTCCATCGTATAACTTTCATCTAACGGCAGCAGTCCCTTGGCACCAGAAGCTCGTATAGCTTGATCTGTAATTGGACCAATAGCACCGTATAACAGTTCTTTTTCTAGCGCAAGCTTCTGGGCAACTTCATCATAACGATGCCACGCTGAGGGACTAGTAAAAAGTACACAATCAATTTTTCCAGCTACTAACAAGCCAGCTAATTTTTCTTTGCTTTTTTCAGGCAAAATATTTTGATAAACAATTTTTTCACTAACTTGATGACCTTGTGCCTCAAGTTCTAATTTAATATTAGAGCGTGCTAAGTCACTTTTAGGCAATAAAATCCGATAACACTGCTGATTTCCATATTTTATCTGCCATTGTTGGATAAATTGATCTGAACTATATTCTGTGGGCTGAAAAATTGGCACTAGTCCAAATGAACGCACCATTTTAGCAGTTTGACTACCAATAACAGCAATTTTTATCGAATTGACCACAGCAGGATCGACTAATTGATTAAAAAAATGCAGGACTGAATTAGAACTTGTAAAAAATAACCACTCTATCCTTTGAAAATCTAGTGTCTCTAAGTCTGCTTCTCGTGGTTGAATCTCAATTAAAGGAATAGAATAAATTTGAAAACGACAATCATTTACCAATGCAGAACTGACGTCTATCTGTTCTTGACTGCGTGTAAAAAGAAGTCCAATTTTCTTAATTACGAATCACCTCTTTTAGAATAATTTTCTAAAATTAATTGCGCTGCCTGCTTTCCGAGTAAATTAGCATCCACACCATGAACTTGTACTCGTTGATAATGTTTTCTATTTTTATCACTGAACATTGCAGTTAAACAAATCTCTTGATTCTCTTGATGCACACCATATCCCCCAATTGCCATATTCGATCCCACATTCAAAGTTTTTAAAAAACTTCTTTCTGCTAGAATACATGCCATTGATGACGGATGATTGACTTTTTCTAATAAATTTCTAGTCGCTGCATCTTCCTGACGACATTCTAAAGCTAAGGCTGCTTGCCCAACTGACGGAATAAATTCTTCTGAAGTAAAGCTTACCACTGTAAACTGTTCTTGATTTTCCCAACCAAGACGTTTCAAACCTGCAACTGCCAAAATAATTCCATCAAACTCTCCTGACGCTAATTGTTGTAAACGATTATCAATATTGCCACGGATAGAACAAGGCGTTAAATCTGAGCGCAGACGTAATAGTTCAACTTCTCTTCGTAAACTACTTGTTCCAATACGGGCTTGAATCGGCAATTCAGCAATACTTGTTGCTTGACGCATAATCAAACAATCAACAGGAATCTCTCTTTCAGGAATACTGGCAATCATCAAACCTGTAGCTAATTCAGCAGGCATATCCTTCAAACTATGAACGGCAAAGTCGATTTGCTGATTTAAAAGTGCTAGCTCAACTTCATCAGTAAAAATACCTTCTGATTCCATTTGACTTAACGCTGTTTTTTTATCACGATCGCCTTTAGTACTTAGCTCAATTAATTCAAATTCAACAGTCGGATCCACTTTTTTCAGTTCGGCTAAAACAAGTTTTGTTTGTTTAATAGCCAATGGACTTTTTCTTGTTCCTACTTTAATTCGCTTACTTGATGCTTCCATATTCCCACAACCTCTCTATCTTATCTACTTGGAACTAGCATTCTTCCCAGTTCCAATCTTATACGCAGCAAAATACATAAAGGCAATAAAGCCACCGCCACCAATGACGTTTCCAAGAAATACTGGAATCATATTCATCCAAAAATCTCCCCATGTTACACCACCAGCTAGAATCCCTGCTGGAATGATAAACATATTGGCAACCACGTGCTGAAAACCAGACATAACAAATCCCATAATTGGCAACCAAATTCCAGCTATTTTCCCCATGAAATCTTTCGCCGCAAAGTTCAGATACACTCCTGTACTTACTAAGATATTACAGGCAATTCCTGATAGAAAAGCTTGTAAAAAATCATCTTTCGTGCGACCTTGAGCCACTAAAATTGTACGGGCTGCAAAGTCACCTTGTAACGCACCTGCTAAATGACCAAAAAAGTAAGCGACAAAAAAAGCACCAATAAAATTAAAAATCGTTACAATTGCAATATTTCTAAGCCATTCTTTTCCTGTAATTCTTTTCGCAAATAACGCCATTGAGACAACCATCATATTCCCTGTTACTAATTCTCCACCGGCTAATAATAAACAAATTAACCCAAATGGAAAAACACAAGCGCCAATCAATAACACCAAACTTCCCCATTCAGCCGGCATCGTTCCCATTGCTCGTATAAAAGCGATTCCCGCTAGACCAATAAACATGCCTGCTGCAAAGCCTAATACGCTTAAAGTCAAAACACTGGCTTTTGCCTTATCTACACCTTTTTCAATCGTTACATCTACTAGTTCTGGTGGACTATAAAATCCCATTTTTTTCAGCTCCCACTTCATTTTCTATTTCTCACTATTTGGTCTATCTATCTTTAATTCTTCTAAAAACTCATGAAACAACAGCTCCATTTTATTCACCTCTGAATTCTCTTCTTCAAGAAAAATCACTTCATCATAGGTTTGTTCATTTAATAAACGCATCGTCACTTCATCTAAACGACTATCTCGACAAGAACCTAGTTGAATCCCCCAGATATCGGCACCTTGGGAACTATAGTGAGTCAATTGATCCCACTCAAGCGGCTTTTGACTCACTAGCAGAATTTTACGACCGAATAACGGCAGCTTTTCAAACCATGAAATGGCTGAACGTTTCGTCACCACTTCACCAATAATAATTAGTGAGGGATTTATCACTTTTTGAGCCTTAGCGTCTTCTACAATCGTTGCTAACGTACCTGTTAGTACAACTTGTCGACCATAACTTCCCCACGTAACAATTGCAATGGGAGTGCGTCCAGCAATTTCATTTTCAAGCAATTCAGCACAAATCGTTGCTAGATTTTCGACGCCCATATAGAGAATTAATGTACCACCTCTTGCAAAGGTCGCAAAATCCATTGGACTTGGCTGGTTCACTTGTCGATGTCCTGTCGCTAAAGTAACATGACTATTTACTTGACGATGAGTTAAAGGAATCCCTGCATAAATGCTAGCTGCCGAAGCCGCTGTAATCCCTGGAATGACTTCATATGAAATAGTCTGTTGCTCAAGAATTGCCATTTCCTCACCAACACGACCAAATACCCCAGGATCGCCACCTTTTAAACGAACCACTAACTTTCCAGCCAAGGCTTCTTCTACAATTTTGGCTTCGATTTCCTCTTGTTTTAATGTATGTTGTTGCGGTAATTTTCCGCAATAGATAAATTCAGCTTCTAATTTGGCTAAATATAAAAAGAGTGGGTTTACTAGTCGGTCATAAATAATGACATCTGCCTCTCGAATTACTCGAGCGCCTTTTAATGTCAATAACTCAATATCACCTGATCCACCACCGACTAAATAAACTTTGCCTTTTTCTGAATTAAGCCCAGACATAGACTTTTCCGTCTTCAACACTGGTTTTGTATTTATTTACACACCCTTCATCTGGTGCTTGGACTTCGCCACTATTCAATGAAACTTTGTAATCATGCAACGGGCAAAAAACAAATTCCCCTGCTACAATCCCTTCGGCTAAAGGTCCATTCTCATGTGGACAGCGATTGCCTACCGCTCTAACAGAATCATCTGGCAAACGAAATAACGCAATCTCTTCCTTTTCAACATGAATTTCTCGACCAATATTCACAATTAAATCAGCTAAATCAGCTACAAATATCTTTTCCCTCATTATTCTCACGCTCTTTCTACTGTGTATAATTCAGCTTTTTTCTTTTTATCTTGTAGGATTTGTTCCCACGGATTCACTTGTTTGCCATCCATTGCTTTTTCTAGTTCCATATTTAATTCTGATCGAACCTCTTTGTTCAGTAGAATTTCTTGCACTTTTTCAAAGCCCATTCGATCTAACCAAGGAGCTGTTCGTTCAGCATAAATCCCTGTTTCACGGTAATATTGCAACATAGCACCGCATAACTCAATCACTTCTTCCTCAGTTTCAGCAGTTGTTAATAGTCGACCTTCTTTAATTTCAGTTCCGCCATTTCCGCCAATATAGATTTGAAAACCATTCTCCACGCCAATTACACCAAAGTCTTTGACGCCAGATTCTACACAGCTACGAGGACAAGCAGAAATGCCCATTTTGAATTTATGGGGCGTATCGATAAATTCAAATTTCGTTTCTAATTTAATTCCTAGTCCCATTGAATCCTGCGTACCAAAGCGACAATGATTTTTTCCAACACACGTTTTAACTGAGCGGAAAGCTTTGGCATAGGCTGAAGCTGAAGTCATATCTAGCTCTTCCCAGATTTTTGGCATATCTTCTTTTTTCACACCGTATAAACCAATTCGTTGGCTACCTGTAATTTTTACTAATGGTACATCATATTTTTCAGCTACTTGAGCAATCTTCATCAGTTGCTGTGGATTCGTTTTGCCACCACGCATTCTTGGAATCACTGAGTAGGTGCCATCTTTTTGAATATTCCCATGCATGCGCTCATTAACATAGCGTGATGCTTTTTCATCTTCATGCTCATGCGGATAAATCATATTTAAATAATAATTTAACGCTGGATGACAATTTGGACAGCCGTCTAAATTATCAAAATTCAAGACATGACGCACTTCTTTAATCGATTTTAGCTCTTTCTGGCGAATCCCAATGACAATCTGATCACGCGTTAAAGTTGTACAGCCACAGATTCCAGTCGGTCCAGCTGCTTGGAAATCATCACCTAATGTGTAAGCCAAAATATCGCCAACAACACCTTTACATTTTCCACATGAATTTCCAGCCTTTGTTTGGGCAGTAACTTCTGCAACAGTTGTTAAACCTTTTTCTTGAATCGCTTGAACAATTGTACCTTTTGAAACACCATTACAGCCACAAACCGTTTCATCGTCAGACATCGCGGAAATGTCGCCACCTAAATCATCTTCACCTGTGTATAACAGAGAAACCATCTTATAATCTGTCAGAGCTTCTTCTTTTTTCAAAATATTGTAGTATCGATTGCCTTCAACTGTATCCCCATAAAGCACAACACCAGCTAATTTGCCGTCTTTAATAAAGATTTTTTTATAAGAATTCGTTGTTCCGTCAAAACTCTCGACGCCTTTAATCTCATCATTTTCCACAATGCTTCCAGCAGAAAATAAATCACAGCCAGAAACTTTTAATTGGGTGAACATTTTACTACCTTCATACGGAGCCGTTTCTCGATAGGTTAGGCGATCTGCCAATACTTTCCCTTGCTCATACAAAGGTGCGACTAAACCATATGCAATCCCACGATGTTCACAACATTCGCCCACTGCATAAATATCCGTAATAGTTGTTTCCAAATAATCATTCACAACAAAACCACGATTCACTTCTAAAGGTGTACCATTTGCCAAACTAATCTCTGGACGAATACCAATCGACATGACAACTAGATCAGTATCTAATTGCGTACCATCAGTGAATTCTAAACCCGTCACACGCTTCTCACCAATAATTCTAGAGGTTGCTTTGCCAATGGCGAATTTCAAGCCTTGTGCTTCCAAATCAGTTTGCAACAACTGCCCTGCGCGTCGATCCAATTGCGTTTCCATCAACCATTCAGCTAAATGAACGACAGTAACATCCATCCCTTGATCATGAAGGCCTTTCGCTGCCTCTAACCCTAATAATCCTCCGCCAATTACAACAGCCTTGTGGTAATTTTTAGAAATATCTAACATCATTTCAGTGTCGTCAATCGTTCTAAAACCTAAAACACCTTCTAAATGAATGCCTTCGACGGGCAGCATAAAAGCACGAGAACCTGTTGCCAAAATTAATTTATCATACCCAATTTCCTGACCATCTTTTGTATAGACACATTTAATAATTGTATCTATCTTCTCAATGGGATTGCCATTAATCAACGTAACGCCGTTTTCTTGATACCATGAATACTCATTCATAATGATTTCATCTGTTGTCATTTTCTTTTGTAAAATATTCGATAACATAATACGGTTATAATTCGGGTAATTTT